>CAZPEE010000097.1:0-8077 GCA_964585525.1 uncultured Cocleimonas sp. | reverse complement strand
GGCGCAGAGGGTATCCAGTTATCAATATTATTTTCAGACAGTTTATCAGTAAAAAGTGTCGCTTCACCATTTCTGACCTTTTGCAAATAAGCAGCTTTAAAAAAGACACTGGCATCTGAATTGGCGGGTGGAAGCAGGGCGGCTATCTCACGACCTGAATGTGTGCCATCATAATACTGGCTTAGTACATCGGCATAAGGTGCCTTGACCATGCTATTTATTTGCTTAAGTTGATAGGCATCATCATAGCCTTTGATAATAAAGCCGTAAAACAGATAAGTACTGATAGGATTGTTGACAAGGTTTTGTATTGTTGTCGTTAAATTATAGGCTGAAGCTGCAGGCACAGAGGCGGTTACAGTAAATTCAGTGCCAAGTTCCTGTTCTATCTTTTTCTGTAAGGCATAGGTTGCGTAACCGCCTTCCGAATAACCCATCAGGAATAATTGACCATTTTCCTTGATACTCTTTTGGTTTAGCCAGGTTTTGCTGGCACGCATCAGGTCCAGGCTAGCGCCAACCAATGTTTCAGCATGGGTGTGTGGGTGGGGTTGACCCGCAGAAACACCATAACCGATGTAGTCTGGCGATGTGACGATATAGCCAAAGGATGCGGCAATTACTTCATAATCAAGTACACCATGGTTTTTTGAAGGCGCGTCTTTATCAAGAAAAATGGTGCCATGTTGGTAGCTTATCCGGGGGCTTTTTGCACCCTGTATTTTTTTAGGAATACTCATCAAGCCAGAAACAGTAATCAGATTGCCTTCAGGGTTTTTTGTCTTATACAGGATTTCGTAGTTATCGACATCATACAGCGCACTAACCCGGTTTGAAAATTGTGCCAGCGCAGTATTGATATCCGCACTTGAACGTGTTGAAACTTTCTTTACCGATACCAGTGAACCCGCTTTTTCGTTATCTGTTTGAAAACTGCCACCACCGCCACAAGCCGTTAAAGCAAGCAACGAGAAACATAAAATAAAGCGATTGATTAATTTCCTCAAAGACATAGCTAACCTATTTGATATTTTTATAGAAAACACATAATAATATAGGCTTATGAAAAGTACCATTATTAAACTGTATTAGTTTGTATCAATACTTATTCAGTATTTTTTAAGTAGTTTGTTACAACAAACGGTTCAGGTCGTAGCTTCTCGTTGCGCTCGAATCACAATCTAACCTTATTCGTTGAACGAAGTCGCTAACGCGGAGAAGTCGTTAATTCTTATTTTCTCGTGATTCTATTCTATCTTCATGGTTTTAACCAATGGAGATAACCACTCAAATCCCCAGATAGAACTCAATCTCCCCAAAACCTGTTGCAATCCAAAAAAGACATATCCAAAACCTTAGTGGTTATAAATCCAGCTTCACTGTAGCAACCGCTTCAAAAAACAGAAAACAGGCTGATGGATGATTTTTGTGGGTTGGGATGCCCTTTATTTTTCTATCTTTTATCACGAAGAACACGAAGAGCTATCCTTCACTTAAAATGGTAATTGCCTGCCTGTTTCAAGTTTGTCGAAAACTGCCTTGAATTGTTGTATCAGTTGATCCAGGCGCTCCTGCGTTTCAGCTTCAAAGCGAAACGTCAGGCAGGCGCTGGTATTGGATGAGCGTACCAGTCCCCAGCCATCGTCATAGTCGGCACGGATGCCATCTACGAGTGAGAGTGATGCGCCGGGGAATTGGGCGTGCTGGATGAAATCATCAAGGATTGTGTTAGCTTCATCGGCGTTGGCGCAATCCAGTTTGTATTCGGGTGTGGAAAAACTATCGGGTATTTGTTCGAAAACCTCGCTAGGTGAAAGCTTGTTTTTAAGTTTTTGTTTTGCCAGGACTTCCAGCAGGCGTGCGGCAACATAGGGTCCGTCATCAAAGTCCGACCAGCGATCACGTAACACGATGTGCCCGCTAAACTCACCGCCGATAGCAGCATCAAGGCGTGTCATGTGCATTTTCAGGATGGAGTGTCCACTGGCGCACATGGCGGGTTGGCCTCCGGCATCTTGCACAAATTTAGGCAAAAGGTAACTGCATTTGACATCAAAGATCACCCGTGCAGCAGCCTGTTTTTGTAAAATATCCTGTGCCAGCAAGATCATGATCCGGTCTGGCCAGAGTATTTTACCGTTGGCATCAACCGCTATCATGCGGTCGCCATCGCCATCAAAGGCAATGCCTAAATCGAGTTTCTTTTGTTTAACCAGTTGCACAAGCGCAGTCAAATTTTCTGGTGTTGTAGGATCAGGTGAATGGTTGGGGAAGTTACCATCCAGTTTGCAAAATAGCGGGGAAACGTCAAAACCCAGTTTGGTAAATAAGGTTTCTGCAAATAACGAGGTTGCGCCATTGCCGCAGTCGATGCCGATTCTGAGCGGTTGATCAAGTCCAATGTGCTGGATGTTTTCAAGAATGGCTTGCTGGTAGTCATCCAGGATGGTGTTGTACTGGATAAGCTTGCCCGTGTCGCTTTTGCTGAATCGGTTTATCCTGATATCGTAGTACAGGCTCTGGATTACGATGCCACTTAACGGCGCATTCTGGTAGACGATTTTTATACCATTGTGATCAGCCGGGTTGTGGCTGCCTGTCACCATCACTGCATTTTCAATCGCCAGTTTTTTAAGTGCAAAATACAAAACAGGCGTCGCTACAATGCCGATATCCGTGACCTGGCAACCGACCGAGAGCAAACCGTTAATAAGTTGCTCTGCAATGTAGGGGCTGGATTTTCTGCCGTCGCGGCCGATAATGATGTTCGCAGAATTACGGCGTAGCAATTGATCACCGATGGCTTGTCCAATCAAGAACGCATCGTGGTAATTATCATCCAAACACCATTCTTTGCCAATTTGCCCACGGATATCGTAGGTGCGGAAAATAGCTTGTGAAAGATTGATTTCAGTATCAGGCATAATTAGCCTTAGTTTTTGCCTGAGTGACCAAAACCACCTGCACCACGCATCGTATCATCAAATGAATCAACCTGGTTGAGTGTCACCTGTATTACCGGGATAATCACCAGTTGCGCAATCCGGTCGCCCATTTCAATGGTAAATTCGGTGTCGCCACGGTTCCAGCACGAAATAAAAAGCTGCCCCTGGTAATCTGAATCAATCAGCCCCACCAGGTTGCCCAGCACGATGCCATGTTTATGTCCCAGGCCAGAGCGTGGCAGGATGGTGGCAGCCAGACCTGGGTCAGCAATATGTATCGCAAGTCCTGTGGGTATCAGATGTGTTTCGCCGGGCTTTACGGTGAGTGGTTCGTCAATGCAGGCACGCAAATCCATACCGGCAGAGCCTTCGGTGGCGTATTGGGGTAGGGGGATGGTGTCGCCGATGCGCTCATCCAGAATTTTGTAATCAACACTGATAGTCACGGTTGTTTGATTCCTTTTATTGAGAGTGGGAGTTTATACCAGCACGGGATGGTTGTTATTGCGCTGGGTCACGATTTGCAGGATTTGTTTCGCCAGGGTGGTTTTATGTTGCTCAGGCAATGAGATTTGCCCACCATCCCAGAGAATCTCAACCTGGTTGGTATCGCTTTCAAAACCTTTGTTATTACCGACCTGGTTGGCGATGATCATATCCAGTTTTTTGCGTTTCAGTTTTTTAAGTGCGTGTTCAACCAGGTTTTCTGTTTCAGCTGCAAAACCAACGCTAAAGAGTGACGGGTATTGACTGGATACGTCTGCCAGAATATCCGGGTTGGTTTCAAGTTCCAGCGTCATGCCTTTGGCTGACTTCTTCATTTTTTGATCAGCGCTCTGTTTCGGTGTGTAGTCAGAAACTGCTGCCGTGGCAATGAAAATATCCGCTGAACCAGCCTGTTCCAGTGCTGCCTGGTGCATTTGTCTGGCTGATTCAACCCATATGCGTTTCACACCAGCAGGTGCTTCAAGTGCAACCGGGCCGGAAATGAGTGTCACATCAGCACCCAGGTCACGGGCTGCTTCTGCCAGTGCATAACCCATTTTACCGGAGCTGCGGTTGCTGATAAATCGTACCGGGTCGATCGCTTCGCGGGTAGGGCCGGCAGTGATCAGTACCCGTTTGTTTTCCAGCGGCTTGAGTAGCACATCGTCTTCTTTATAAGCACCATTAGCGCCACCATCAGCAGATTGATTGAGGATGATGCTTGCCAGCTCCTGCGCCTCCAGCATCCGGCCTTCGCCGGTTTCACCGCAGGCCTGTTCGCCGGATGCCGGGCCATGAATGGTAAAACCGCGATCTTTCAAGATGCGCAAATTAGATTGGGTTGCCGCATTTTTCCACATAACACGGTTCATCGCAGGTGCCAGGTGGACAGGTGCCTCAGTTGCCAGGCAAACCGTCGTCACCAGGTCATCGGCGATGCCATGCGCCAGTTTTGCCATGATGTTGGCGGTAGCCGGTACAATTAAAATGTTATCAGCCCAGCGCGCCAACTCAATATGTCCCATGCCAGCTTCAGCTGACGGGTCGAGCAAATCAGTATGCACCGGGTTGCCGGATAAGGCTTGCAAGGTAAGTGGTGTGATAAATTCGCAGGCAGACCGGGTCATGCAGACGCGCACCTCCATACCCTGTTTAATCAGTGAGCGTACTAACTCGGCCGACTTATACGCCGCAATACCACCGCTTATCGCAATTAATGTTCGTTTTTTGTTTGCTTGTGACATGATATAAATTGTATCAAAGATTTGGTGAGTGTGTATGGCTATTAGTGACTGGGCGATTGAGGAAAGACCAAGGGAAAAATTATTGCAAAAAGGTGCAGAGGCACTTTCGGATGCAGAATTGCTGGCGATTTTTTTACGTACTGGTGTAAAAGGCTGCTCTGCAGTTGACCTGGCGCGTAATTTACTGAAGGATAATGGTGGATTATCCTGTTTGCTTAGCGCGAACGAAGAACAGTTTTGTCAGAGTAAAGGAGTAGGGCAGGCAAAATATGTGCAGCTCCAGGCTGTTGTGGAAATGAGTCGACGTTACTTGAGTGAAAAAATACAGCGTGGCAATGCTTTGACCAATGTGAATGATGTCAAAAAGTATCTGCAATCACGTTTGCAACCTTATCCTTTTGAAGTGTTTTCCTGTCTGTTTCTGGATAATAAACATCGTGTCATCAAGTATGAAGAATTGTTTCGAGGCACCATTGATAGCTCTACGGTACATCCACGCGAAGTGGTCAGGCGCGCTTTGCACCACAATGCAGCTGCACTGGTACTGGCGCACAACCACCCATCGGGAGTTGCAGAGCCGAGCCGCTCAGACCAGTTAATTACCGACAGGTTAAAGCAGGCTCTCGCGCTGATTGATGTACGCCTGCTGGATCATTTCATCGTTGGCGATGAGGTAGTCTCTTTTGCTGAGTGTGGTTATTTATAGCGCCTGGCACGTGAATCTAGCAAGTGGTAGTATTCCGGTATGGAAAAACACAGCGGATACAAGAGACAATATGCAGTAATGTTGCTGGTTTTCTGCTTATCTGTTCGTGTTTTGGCAGAACCGTTTCAGGCATCATCGTTTAGCGACTGGAAATCCCGTTTTGCCTCTAAAGCACTGGCTGCCGGAATCTCACAACAGATTCTTGATGATACCCTAAAAGATACCCAACTGGACCCAAAGGTACTTGAACTGGATAGTAGCCAGCCTGAATTTAGCAAACCAATCTGGTCTTATCTGGATCGGGCGACGCAAACAAAGCGGGTTAAAAAAGGCATCGGACTGATCGCCCAATACCAACCCCTGTTAGCGCAAATTGAACAACGTTACGCCGTACCTAAAGAAATTATCGTAGCAATCTGGGCAATGGAAAGTGAGTTTGGCGAGAATTACGGACATAATAATATTATCCGTTCCCTGGCAACCCTGGCGTACCATGGAAAACGCGCTGACTTTGCCGAAAGCGAATTAATCGCTGCACTGAACATTTATCAACAACGCGAAAAACAACGTTTACAGACAAGGCTCTGCTATGCGCGTGGCCTGAACAGGGAGCTTATTGGTTCCTGGGCTGGCGCGATGGGGCAGCCGCAGTTTATGCCCTCGTCTTACCTTGAACGCGCCGTGGATCATGACCGGGATGGACGCAAGGATCTCTGGCACTCATTGCCAGATGTGTTTGCATCCATAGCCAATTTTTTAAAGCAGGCGGGATGGAATCCAGGGCATGATTGGGGCTGGGAAGTGTCACTGGCAAAAGATTTTGACTGGTCATTAAATACAGCAGAGACACAACTGACGCTCGAACAATGGAAAACATCCGGCGTGACAGTTATGGCAGCCGAGCCAGAGCACCATGATGTGCTGGCGAGCTTGTTTATACCGGCTGGAAAATCCGGGCCAGTGTTCCTTGTCACAGACAATTTTGACGTTATCCGACAATACAATAAATCCAGCAGCTATGCACTGGCCGTTGCCCAGTTAAGCCGGTTATTTGCAGGTGGCAAGGCAATACAGGCAGCCTGGCCGAGAAAAGATAAACCACTAAGCCTTAAGCAGAAAAAAGAGTTGCAAAGCTTGCTCTTAACAGCCGGTTTTGATGCAGGAAAAATAGACGGTAAAATTGGCAAAAATACCCAAAGAGCGATTCACGCATGGCAAATGAAACAGGGTTTGGCAGGCGATGGTTATGCTAATCTTGACGTGTTAAAGCGTTTAAAAATGCTTGATCAGAAGCGATAGATTAAATAGTTGTTTCTTGCTTAATTAAACTGATTAACGACTGTTTTTCTTTAACAACACAACCAGATTTAATCTGGTTATGTTGTTAATTTCAACTAGCCAAATGCTTTCATTGCCGCGCCAACGGCCTTGCCCGAATCAATCTTTGCGCCCATATCGGTCAGTACTGCATCCAGTGCGCCGAGGCAGAATAGTACATTGGTTTCGCTGCTGGCGTGACCCATAAGGCCAATGCGCCAGATTTTTCCTGCCATGGGGCCCAGGCCACCACCGATTTCCAGGTTGTATTTATTCAGCAGTGTACTGCGCACGGCTGCTTCATCAATGCCTTCAGGTAGTGTTACCGCGTTAAGTTGTGGCAGGCGGTAGGCTTCATCGACAAAAAAGCCCAGGCCCATGGCTTCGATACCTGCTTTGAAAGCCTGGTAGTTTTTATCGTGACGCGCCCAGGAATTTTCCAGGCCTTCTTCATGTAAAATAACCAGTGCTTCGTGGAAGCCATACAATGCGTTGATGGGTGCGGTATGGTGATACGCACGTTGCGTACCCGCACCCCAGTAAGCCATAACCAGGTTTAAATCCATGAACCAGCTTTGTACCGTTGTTTTACGATTCTGAATACGTTCAATTGCTGCCTGGCTAAAACTGACTGGAGAGATTCCAGGGGTACAGGACAAACACTTTTGTGTGCCGGAATAAATGGCATCAATATTCCAGTCATCCACTTTCAAAGGTGATCCGCCAAGTGACGTTACCGCATCAACTATTGCCAGGCAATCATGGTCATGGATCAGTTTTACCAGCGTTTCAGCATCCGAAATTGCGCCTGTTGATGTTTCCGCATGGACGAAAGCAACGGTACTGGCTTGCGGGTGTGCTTTGAGTGCATCCTCCAGTTTGGCAGGATCAACTGGTGAACCCCATTCATCCTCTACCATGACTGCCGTTGCACCACAACGCTCGACGTTTTCTTTCATACGACCGCCGAAGACACCGTTTTGACACACAATGACTGTATCGCCGGGCTCAACCAGATTCACAAAACAGGTTTCCATGCCCGCAGAGCCAGGCGCAGAAACCGGCATGGTCAGTTCATTCTTAGTCAGGAAAGCATCTTGCAGCATACCCTTGGTTTGATCCATCATGGAGACAAAAACCGGGTCAAGGTGACCAATGGTGGGACGCGACATTGCCTCTAAAATGCGCGGATTAACGTCAGAAGGACCTGGGCCCATTAAGGTACGTTGCGGGGGATGAAAAGAGCTTACTGCCATGATGATTTCCTTGTTTTTGTGTTAAATAATAATTGTATATTAACTGTGTATCTTACCCATTTTACAGATTTTGGGCAGTAACTCTTAATAAATAAAAGGGTTTAGATTCCGTTTGCCACATCT
>CAZPEE010000096.1:0-8113 GCA_964585525.1 uncultured Cocleimonas sp. | reverse complement strand
CTTTAGTTACCCAGGTATTTAGCCAGTATTTTTTGCCATTTATCCCCCTGCAGAATTTCCAGCATCGCGCGGTTTACTTGTTCCCTGAGTGGGCTCCCTTCCGGGAAGGCTATGCCATAATTCTGCCGGTCAAATAAACTGTCATCGACTTCCAGGCTATCTGCAAAATGTTTTTTTACTAAATATTTTAACAGTGGCTCATCATATACCACGGCATCCACTTTTTTATTTTTTAAAGCATTCAGGCATTCTGATACGGAATTAAAATAACGTACCGACAAATGCCTGTTTTTAAGATACTGGTCACTGGTTGAGTTTTCAATGCTGGCGATACGCGCCCTGGCTAGGTCTTCCGGGCCAGAAACCAGTGGTTCGATTTTCGATAATGTCAGCGTGGAAGCGACGCTGGCTATGACAGCGGAAACCAGAAGTAGGGAGGCGAACATCCAGAAAAGTGCAATCAGCCTTCCGCCTAGTGTTTTCGGTGTCATGTCGCCGTAACCCACTGTTGTCATTGTCACTGCTGCCCACCAGATACCGCTGGCTATTCCCCTGATGGGATCAGGATTAAAACTTTGCGGATTTCTTTTTCGCTCAATCAGCCAGGTGAGTGTGCCAATAACAAAAAGTACGGAAAAAAGCGCCGCGATGATCATCAGCATTTTTAGGGAAAATAGGCCATTTAATACTGCTAACCAGCCATTTCCCTGGGTTCTGGGTATGGCAATGCTTAATCCGGTGGAATAATAGGCATGGCTAAAATCAAATGTTTTCTCGCGTTCAGCGGTTATGGTTAATGCGGCAATGGCAACATCCAGCTTTGAATTGCCAATGTCGTTTAAGAGTGATTGAAGGTTACGTTCTTTCCATTGATAGTTAAGATTGAGTTGTCTGGCTATCTCTTGCCAAAGCTCAATGCTGATTCCAGTCCATTCTCCTTTTGAGTTTTTCATGGCAAAAGGCGGGAATATCTTTGTACCTACGTTTAATTGGGTGTTTGGTTTTTTGTAGCGTTTTGTATCATTAGCCTGGGCATTTAATGATGGATAAACAGTTGAAATGATGATCAAAAAGAACAAAAGTAACTTACCCATCGTTGCCTTTTTACAGTAAAAATCGAGAAACTTTCTCATTTGTATTTCTATCCTTTTGATTCATATTTAGAAAATTCTTTTAAATTTTTTTAAATATAGACAAAAAATGTCAGGTTATCCTGATTTTCTTGTACTACACTTTTTTTGAAAATAAGTTTGATGATTTGTTTTTGTGAGTATGTATACAATTTGTGATGAAAGGTTGTAACCCTTTTTGATTTTAACAGGAGTAATATTTATGAGCAGCGAGAAAAAAATGAGCCTGACGGTCAAGGTTCTGCTGGGGATGGCCCTGGGTATCCTTGTAGGCCTGGTTCTTAATCTGACGGGCTTAATCCATAACAGTTTTGTCGATACTTATATCGTCAATGGGCTTTTCCATGTTGTCGGTAAAATGTTTGTTAACGCTTTGAAGATGCTGGTTGTTCCACTGGTATTTTTCTCCCTTATTTGTGGTGTCTGTGGGATTGGTGATATCCGAATGCTGGGACGTGTTGGTGGCAAATCATTTGCACTGTATATGCTGACAACAGCAATTGCCATTGCGACAGCGATTTTGATTGCGGTGACCTTTGGTATTGGTAAAGGCATGAATATCGCGACGACCGCAGAGTTTGCGGGTAAAGAGTCACCTCCTTTAACTCAGGTTTTGATTGATATTATTCCTACAAATCCGATTAATGCGATGGCTAATGGCGATATGCTTCCCATTATTTTCTTCTCTATTTTGGTTGGTATCAGTATGTTGATGGTGGGCAGGAAAGCCAAATCATTTATTGAAGGTGCTGAAATTGCCAATGAAATCATGATGAAAATGGTGAATATCATTATGGCGGTAGCTCCCTATGCGGTATTTGCACTGATTGCCAAAGCAGTCGCAACATTGGGACTGGATTTACTGGCATCTCTGGCGGGTTATGTGGGCGTGCTTGTGGGTGCGTTAATGTTCCATTTGTTTATTACCTTGATGGTTATACTCAAGCTCTTCTCAGGCTTAAGTCCTGCGATGTTCCTTAAAAAAATCAGGAATGTTCAGGTATTTGCCTTCAGTACCGCAAGTTCCAATGCAACCATCCCGGTTACCATGCGCACCGTGACGGAGCGCTTTGGTGTGAATAACTCGGTTGCTTCGTTTACTGTACCTTTTGGCGCAACCATCAATATGGATGGAACCGCCATCATGCAGGGTGTGGCGACAGTATTCATTGCCAATGTTTACAACGTAGACTTGGGAATATCCGGCTATTTAACCGTCATCTTGATGTCGGTGCTGGCATCCATTGGTACGGCTGGTGTTCCAGGCGTGGGCTTGATTATGCTATCCATGGTGTTTACCCAGGTGAACCTTCCTGTTGAAGGTATTGGTTTGATACTCGGTGTAGATCGTTTGATGGATATGATCAGAACAGCGGTGAATGTGTCTGGCGATGCAACGGTTTCAAATATTGTTGCAAAAAGTGAAGGAAAAATGGATTTATCCATTTATAATGACCCCGATGCCGGAATGCTGGATACCGATGAAGCAATCCACATTGATGAAGCTGTTGAACAAGAGTTAGCGGAAACCGTTCAACAGGTGCATAATAAAACCCAATAACTCATTTTTTAACAAGGTCTTGGCAGCGGGTATAACAATGGTTTGTTCATTCCTGCTCCGGGTCTTTACAAAAGGATAATAAAATGAAAAGCGTAAAAACTTCTCTATCAATATTGACACTCGCAGCGCTTGCTGTAGGTGTTTCCAGTGTAACCTCAGTGAGTGCAGAAACATTTTCTGAAGCGTTACAAAATGGTAAAACAACCATAAACACCCGTACCTTCTATTTTAACCGTAGTTTTGATAAGCCCGGTGCAAAGGATGCAGAAGCATTTACCGTAGGCGGTATCATGAAATATGAAACCGGGAAAATTGGTAATAACTTAAAAGCAGGTTTTGCCTATTATGGAAGCCATAGCCTGTTTAATATTATCGACCGTAACAAGGGAGGAGGAACGTCGATTCTGCAATCCAACGGTGATGATATTGCCTTCCTGGGTGAAGCGTACCTTGATTATGATACCGGTACTAACCAGTTTAAAATAGGTCGCCAACGTTTGAACGGGCCTATTATGAATGATCACGATATACGAATTTTACCCTCCACCTATGAGGCTGCGGTTTATCGTAATAAAAGTTTACCTAACACCACTCTGGAAGCTGGCTATGTTGATCGTTATTCCGGTTTTGTATCAAAACTCAGTGGGTTTGATGCACAAAATGCCAAATGGGGAACGGATGGCCTGGCTTACGTGGCTGCAAAAACCAAATTGGCAGGTGCGACGATTCGAGGCCAGTATGTCGATACCATTGATGACAGTGGTATTTATGATAATTACAGTTACCTGGATGGTAAATTACCCGTTGGCTTTGGTAATAAAACCTATTTAAAAGCGCAATATGGCGGAACTGCTTATCAAACAGGTAAAGATTCTTCCATGTATGGTTTTAAGGCAGGGACTAGCTTTGGGCCACTGGATGTCGCTGTGCTTTGGAACACTATTGATGATAATATTTACCGCGGCGTGGAATCTGGTGCCATGTATACCGACTGGCAGCAGGGTTATGGTAACTACGAGCCCAGTGATGCGGTTGGTGGCCAGCTAATTTATCACCCAATCAGCAAGGCAAGTATCAAGCTCGGTTATGTCGATGTCGAATCCAAAAGTGGCGATGCCTTTAATGATGATACCTACAAGGAATTTAACCTGGATGCCAAATACAAATTAAGTAAGGCATCAAAAGTCCGTTTGCGTTATTCCAACAAAGATCAGGATAAAAATTCTGCCAGGGAAGACCGTGATGATTTCAGGGTTATTTATTATTATGATTTCTAAATCCTGACCAAACCTGATCCTGGTTTGAAATATGAAAGGCATCTCCTCGCGGGATGCCTTTATATTTTTAGTGCGCTTCGTGCCCTTCATGGTTATTATCTGTAACCATGTATAAGTTGCTACAAAAACTACTTTTTCTTCTCCCGCCCGAGATGGCTCATCATTTTTCCCTGGGCTCACTTTCTGTTTTAAACAGGCTCGGGTTACTTAAGCTATTCAAGTCTGGAAGTACCGTAAAACCCGTTGAAGTCATGGGTATCGAATTCCCAAACCGGGTTGGCCTGGCTGCCGGACTTGACAAGAATGGCGAGTACATAGAAGCCTTGTCTGCCTTGGGTTTTGGTTTTATCGAAATTGGCACGGTGACGCCGCGCCCGCAAGATGGTAATCCAAAACCGCGTTTATTCCGTTTGCCCAAAGCTCAAGCTATTATTAACAGAATGGGCTTTAATAACAAAGGGGTAAAGTATCTTGTTGATAAAGTAAATGAGGCGCGGGATGCAGGATTTGAGGGTATTATCGGCATCAACATTGGCAAGAATTTTGATACCAAAGTTGACAATGCCACTGAAGATTATCTGATTGGACTGCGCGAAGCATATGCGTATGCCTCGTATATTACGGTCAATATTTCATCACCCAATACACCTGGCCTGCGTGATTTACAATATGGGAAAGAGCTGAATAAATTGCTCGCTGCATTAAAAGCTGAACAAATGAAACTGGTCAGTGACTACCGTGTTTATAAACCGATAGCGATCAAGGTTGCGCCTGACCTGACTGGCGAAGAAATAAAGGCTATTGCTGAAGCACTGCTGGATAACAAGATGGATGCGCTGATTGCAACCAATACCACCTTGTCACGGGATGCGGTTAAGGGAATGGCGCATGGCGGGGAAGCAGGGGGCTTGAGTGGCGCACCCGTCAGGGATATGTCTACCGATGTTATTAAACAATTCCATCAACATTTGAAAGACCGCGTTCCTATTATTGGTGTCGGAGGTATTTCATCGGCCAAAGATGCACAGGATAAGCTGGATGCAGGCGCATCGCTGGTGCAGGTTTATACGGGCTTGATTTACGAGGGGCCGAGCCTGGTAGCGAAGTTGCTACGAGGTTTATCATCATAAATTGTGTGTTGTGATCAACGCACGATCATCACCGAACAGCTTGCCCGGTTGCTGATACCGGAGGCGAATGACCCCAGTATGTGTGAGCCGCCTCTTAATTGTTTGGGGCGACAGCCGATCATGACCAGATCGGGCTGATAGTTTTCAATCTCGTTTAAGACTTCACGGATGCGTTTGCCCTGGTCAAGATGGATGCTCAGTTTGACGTTAAAATAGTCTTTAGCCAGTTTTTCCAGTTTTTGCATCATCTCCTGTTTGAGTTTATCCTGTGCATCATCAGGAAAATAACTGGCAACCAGTGGCATGCCATAGTCGGGTATAACGCTCATCAGGCGGATTTCTCCTGCATATTTTACGGCGAGGTCGTTGGCGGTTTGACACAGTTTTTTGGTTGTGTTCTTTATTGCATTTTCTCTTGCGTCATCTGTTGATAAGTCAACAGGAACCAGTATTTTGTTAAACATGCTGTACTTCCTTTTTCCTTATTCGGCTTTTCTGCGAGAACCAGACTAGCCCCAGCAAAACAATAGCCAGTAAATAAAACCATTCCTTGCGGGGCCGTTCATTTTCGATTTGCACGCTGGCGATTTCCCAGTCAAAATCGAGTTTTTGTTTTTCGGCTACACCACCGAAGACCAGGTTATCAATAATCAGTTTTCCATTTTCTTCGCGTAGCTCCAGCCCGGCAGCTTTTTTGAGGCGTTCCTTGCCTTCGGCTTTATCGCCAACCGGTAGCATGACGACTTTATCAACGGGCTTTCCTTCCAGTGTTTCACCGATCACCTGTAGCCGGATTTGCGCTTTATCAGGTAGCCCGGCAGCGACTTCATAAATTTTTGTCGGTTCGATTTTCTGCAACGGTGGGTAAACCTGATCCATAAAGAAGCCTGGCCGGAACAGTATAAATGTCGTTGCCAGTAAAGCTACCGTTTCCCAAAGCTTGTTTTTTGTCAGGAACCAGCCCTGTGTGGCTGCTGCAAATAGCATCATGGCGGTGATTGCAGAGACCACCACGAGTATAAAGTGAAAGGGTCCCTTGATACCGATCATTAATAGTTCTGTGTTAAAAATGAACATAAAGGGCAGGATGCCGGTACGGATGTCGTACATGAAACCCTGGAGGCCGGTTTTTATCGGGTCGCCACCGGAGATGGCGGCTGCGGCATAGGCTGCCAGCCCCACCGGCGGGGTGTCATCGGCGAGTATGCCAAAATAAAATACGAACAAATGCACGGCGATTAACGGTACGATCAGCCCGGATTGTGCGCCTAATGACACAATAACCGGAGCCATCAGGGAGGAAACCACAATGTAGTTTGCGGTGGTCGGCAAGCCCATGCCCAGCAATAAACTGATAGCTGCTGTTAGCATCAGCATAATGATCAGGTTGCCGCCGGAGATAAATTCCACCAGTTCCGCCATCACGAGTCCAACACCGGTCAGCGTAACCGTGCCGATAATAATGCCTGCTGCAGCGGTTGCGATACCGATGCCAATCATGTTGCGTGCACCGGCTACCATGCCTTCTTTAAAATCGACCCAGCCTTCGCTCCAGCGCTGCATTGGGTTTGATTCGCCACGCATCACGGCTTTCAGGTATTTATGCGTGAGTAGCACAAAAATCATCGCCAGTGATGCCCAGTAGGCGGAAAGGGCGGGGGAGAGCCGCTCAACGGTGAGACTCCAGATAAGGACAACCACGGGCAACAGGAAGTATAAACCTGATTTAACAATCGGCCCGGCTTCTGGAATTTCATCAATCTGGTCACTGCGGCCCAGGTCTGGGTATTTAACCGCTATCTTCAGTAGTAACACATAAGCAATCACAAAAAGTACCGCAGCAATCCAGGGTGTTGCAGAACCGGCAACGCCTTTGAGCCAGCCAAAGCCGTAGTACATGCCTAATGACAGTGCCATAATGCCGATGATGACGGTCATCAAGGTGAACAGGCTTTGTATGAAAGTTTTCTTATGGCGTTTGGGCAATCCCACAAGACCACGTTTGCATGACTCAAGATGGACGATATAAACCAGCGCGATATACGAAATGATCGCGGGCAAAAAGGCATGTTTTATGACTTCGATGTACGAAATGCCCACAAACTCAATCATCAAAAATGCTGCCGCACCCATGACTGGTGGGGTTAACTGGCCATTTGTTGAGGATGCAACCTCAACTGCACCCGCCTTTTCTGCGGTAAAACCGACGCGTTTCATCAGCGGAATGGTGAAAGTGCCGGTGGTGACAACATTGGCAATGGATGAGCCTGACACCAGCCCGGTTAACGCAGAAGATACCACCGCCGCTTTTGCCGGGCCGCCTTTTAAATGCCCCAGCAGCGTGAATGCAACCCAGATAAAATAGTTGCCAGCACCGGCGCGTTCCAGTAGCGAACCAAACAATACGAACAGGAAGACCATGCTGGTTGAAACACCCAGCGCAATGCCGAATACACCTTCCTGGGTGAGCCACATATGGCTCATGGCGCGGGAAATTGAAGCACCTTTCCAGGCAATAACCTCGGGGGCTAAATGGCCAAAAAAGACATAGCATAAAAAGATAATGGCGATAATCATCAAGGGTGGGCCTAAGGCACGTCGTGCTGCTTCGAGCAATAACACGAGCCCAATACCAGAGATGATAAGGTCGGTGGTTGTCGGCAAGCCGGGGCGGTCAGCCAGTTCCCGGGCGAATACCGACAGGTACATGGTGACGATGATCCCGGCAATTGCCAGAATCCAGTCCAGCGGCGGGATATAATCCCTGGGTGAAGATTTTAATGCTGGATAAGCCAGGAAACCAAGAAATAAGGCGAAAGCCAGATGGATGGAGCGTGTATCGGTATTGTTCAGGACAGGAATAAGATCCGGGAACATATAAGGCAGGGGGGATGCAATCCATAGCTGGAAGATTGACCAGGCAAAGGCCGTCCAGAAAAGCAGTTTGCCGACATTCCCTTTTGGGTGGCGTGCGCCGGTATCCGTTTCGGCGATCATTTCCTCCAGTTTGGACTC
>CAZPEE010000095.1:0-8233 GCA_964585525.1 uncultured Cocleimonas sp. | reverse complement strand
CCTGACCCAATCGCCAACACTTTCATATGCCAAAAGCCGCTTCTTCCACTCTGATTAGCGCAACCGAGTTAAGCTCGGTAGTCAGTCGTTATATGAGTGAAGAAGATGCGCAGCGTGTTTACGAGGCTTTTTTACTTGCTGCTGAAGCGCACGATGGTGTGGTTCGCAAATCTGGCGAGTTTTATATATTTCATCCACTTGATGTCGCTTACACCCTGGCAGAAATGCGTATGGATGCTGATACCGTGTGCGCGGCCTTATTGCATGATGTGATTGAAGATACAGATTTCAGCAAACAGGATATTGCCCGGCAATTTGGCGATGTGGTTGCTGATCTGGTTGATGGTGTGACTAAGCTCGCCGGCGGTGAATTTACCTCCCGCCAGGAAGCAAATGCTGCCAGTTTTCAGAAAATGATGATGGCAATGACACGGGATTTCCGTGTTGTCTTGATTAAACTTGCTGACCGTTTGCACAATGTCAAAACACTGGGTGTCAGAAAGCCAGAAGCGCGCCGTCGTATTGCACAGGAAACACTGGATATCCATGTGCCACTGGCGCGCAGGATGGGTATGAATGCCATACGCAAAAAGCTTCAAATTATTGCCTTTGAACATTTGCATCCATGGCGTGCAAAAATACTCAAAAAAAGTTTGGATAATTATTATGAAGAATATTGCGATGTGCATCAGCAAATCATTCAAAATTTGTCCGAAGGATTAAGCAAGGAAAAGCTCAACGCACAGGTTTTTCGCTGGGAAAAAAACATATTCCGTTTGTACAATACAATAAACGATAGTATAAAAAGTGGTGTCAGGCGTAAGCCCCTTAATCAACAGTCTGGCGCTTTGCAAATCAGAATAGTGGTTGACTCGGAAAGGGAGTGTTACCAGGCACTTGGCATTGTTCATCACTTGTTTCATCCTAAGGTAGGTACTTTTCAGGATTTTATTGCAACGCCAAAAGGCTATGGTTTGCAGGCTTTGCAGACAGTGTTAATGACTCCACAACAACAGCAGGTGAAAGTGCAAATACAAAGTCTGGAAATGTATCAAATTGCACAGTATGGCATCACTGCGCATTGGCGCTATCCAAATTTATTAAGTTCTAGTAAATCCAGGAAATATCTGGATAACTGGCTTAAGCAGGTGCAAGAAATTCAGCAATCAGAAAGTACCCCGGCTGAATTCCTGGAGGATATGAAGGCTGATTTGTTTCTTAATGAAATATATCTTTCAACGCCAAATGGTGAGCCAAAAGTTCTGCCAAAGGATTCAACACCTGTTGATTTTGCCTATGCGATTCATACCGAAGTGGGTAATCAGTGTGTTGGTGCGATGATTGACGGCGAGCCTTGCCGGCTTGATGCGTTTTTGCCTAATGGGGCGACTATAGAAATAATAACCCAGGCTGATGCTACACCCCAGCCATCCTGGCTAAACTTTGTCATTACTGCAAAAGCGCGTTCTTCGATTCGTAACTGGCTTGGCAAGCGTAAAAAAGATGAATTTATTTCTCTGGGACGGCAACTTTTAATCAAGGCATTAAAGTCTTATGGGGCAGAAAATGAAACTATTCCATTGGAGAATATGCCAGAAGCCTTACAGGTTACGGGTATGAAAGATGAAGATGCCTTGTTTACCAGCATTGCCCGTGGTAATCAGTCGGCAAAAATAATTGCACGGCGTTTGCTGGGTAGTGACTCTTTATCCCAAAAACCTGAGGAAGATGAGCCTGTTTTGTTGATCAAGGGCACAGAAGGACTGGTTGTGGAATTACAAAGTTGCTGCCATCCTGTGCCGGGGGATGAGATTGTTGCTGAATTTGATGAAATAAAAGGGCTGAAGGTGCATCAACGCAATTGCCCAACGTTGAATAAAATCTTTGATTTTGACGAAGCGCTGCAAAAAATTGCCTGGGTAGATACCTCAATTGCCAACGAGCAGTTTGTTGCGCCTTTGATTGTGCAAGTTAGAAACAGGGTGGGTGTATTGTCGCACATTACCGACTTGCTGGAAGATATGAGTGTGAATATTGAAGAGATTAGTATCTCGGGCGATAAGGATGTTAAAGATATGTACTTTTTGCTACTGGTTGATAATCGCGATCATTTGCAGAAGATTTCCGATTCAATCAATAATCAGCTCCATGTACTTGATGTTAACCGACCATTTTAACGAAGGATTATATGAATGCCAAAAGAAATCATAACAACGGATAATGCACCGCAGGCGATAGGCACGTATTCACAGGCTGTTAAGGTCACTAGCCCGGATGGCTCCACCGTGTATTTTTCGGGACAAATTCCATTGGTGCCAGATACCATGGAATTGATTAAGGGTGACTTTGCAGAACAAACACGGCAGGTGTTTCGTAATCTTGCTGCCGTAGCAGAGGCAGCTGGTGGAAGCCTTGATGATATGGTGAAAGTCAATCTATTTTTAACTGACCTGAGCAATTTTGTCACTGTGAATGAAGTGATGGCCGAGTTTTTCAACGAGCCTTATCCGGCGCGTGCCGCGGTGGGCTTATCTGAATTACCCAAAGGTGCTTTGGTGGAAGCAGATGCCGTTATGGTGTTGCAGGATTAACCCGAATATTTCATGAAGGCGGTTATTTTTTGCAAAATAATCAAGTAATATCATAGACTTTTAGGAAAAATGATATATTTAAAGAATCACAGTTTGTACCTGAATGGTTTTCTGAAAAAATCAGCTTCACAGCTTGCACAAAATCGTTCAAGCCATAGCCCTGCTATGACTGGAACGATATTTGCACAATCTGTTTTGCTGAGTTTTTCCAGAAATTCCATTCCCTTCATGAAATATCAGGGTTAAGCGTTATGTCCAGGCTAGTTGCAATTTATCCCGGCATGTTTGATCCTATCACCAATGCGCATGTTGACCTGGTGCAACGTGCCGCAAAATTATTTGATAAGGTTATCGTTGCTGTCGCGTCCAACAAAAAAAAGAATCCTCGTTTTACTCTTGAGCAACGTGTTGCGCTTAATCGGAAGGTATTAAAAGCATCTGATCACTGTGATAATGTTGAAGTGATGGGTTTTGATTTTTTATTAACGGATTTCGCCAGGCAGCAAAACGCTAATGTGCTGATACGGGGTTTACGTGCTGTGTCTGATTTTGAATACGAATTTCAATTGGCCAGTATGAATCGTAATCTTGCACCTGACATTGAATCCGTATTTTTAATGCCTGCCGAGGAGTTTTCTTTTGTATCTTCCGGGCTGGTTAAAGAGGTAGCATCACTGGGTGGCGATGTTTCAAAGTTTGTACCTACGGAGGTTTTGCAGGCTTTAAACCTGAAACGGTGACTTGTTTTTTAAGCTTATGCCACCAAAATAGTGTTGAATTGATAATGGTTAATGTCTTTTAAAAACAGGCACTGCTAGAATCACAAAGAAGTAATTGAAATAGTAACCAAATAGGAAAAAAACAATGTCGTTATACATAACTGATGAATGCATAAACTGCGATGTATGTGAACCAGAGTGCCCGAATGAAGCAATTTATATGGGTGATGAGATTTATGAAATTGACCCGGACAAATGTACCGAATGTGTTGGTCACTATGATGAGCCTCAATGTGTGGAGGTTTGCCCGGTAGACTGTATTCCAAAAGACCCAAATCATGAAGAAAGCAAGGATGAGCTGATGGCCAAATATGAGAAGCTAATGGCACAATAGCCGGTTTTTCCTATGCTTATTACACTTTCACCTTCCAAGGGGCAGGATTTTGATACACCTTCCCCCTCAAAAATATATACTGTTCCGCAGCAGCTTGAAGATTCGCAATTGCTGATTAATGAGGCAAAAAAGCTGGATGTGCCTGATGTGCGTGAATTGATGGATGTGAGTGAAAACATTGCCATACTCAACGTGGAACGGTTTAATACATGGCAATTCCCTTTTACGCCAGAGAACGCAAAACCGGCTTTGTTTGCCTTCAAGGGTGATGTCTACTCCGGCATTCAAAAAGATAAATATACGGATGATGATCTTGCCTATGCGCAGGATCATTTGCGTATTCTGTCCGGGCTTTATGGCGCTTTGCGCCCGATGGATTTAATCCAGCCCTACCGTCTGGAGATGAAAACCAAACTGAAAAATCCACGTGGCGATAACCTTTACCAGTTTTGGGGAGAACGTATAACCGAGCAACTGAATGAAGCACTGCAAAAGCAGCAAGAGCCTGTGCTGGTTAATCTGGCTTCCAATGAATACTTCAAGTCAGTCAAACCTAAAAAACTGGATGGGCGCTTACTGGATATAAATTTTAAGGAAAGCAAAGCAGGTAAAACCCGCGTTATCGCCATTTTTGCAAAACGCGCCCGCGGCATGATGACGGATTTCATCCTTAGAAATCGCATAGAGCATGCTGAAGATTTAAAAGATTTTGGCGTTGGTGGTTATCGCTTTTCGGAACAGGAATCGACTGAAAATAACTGGGTGTTTACCCGTCCACAACCCGCGGGAAAAAAATAATCTTTTACCTGAATCCACATTGAAGTCACGGAATCAGGCTTTCCTTAAACAGCCGGATTAATATGTTCCAGCTCAAGCAGACCTTCGCCTGTTAGCGTATAGGCCTTGCCAAAACCCATTACAAATTGACCTTTGTAAGGCCGCAGGCGAAACAGGATAAAGTCAGGCAAACCTCTTAATAGTTCGACAACTTTGCCAAAACGTTCTTCGAGCTTATCCAGCATGATGGCAAAATCCGCTTCCTCATTCGAAACTACCTCGACATCACACTGGTAACTTGCACGTTGCCTGGCAAAAATCTGCCGGGATTCTTGCTCGTCTCTCATTAAAAGCACACTGGCAATTGGATTTGCAAGTAAATCCTGGGTATGACTAGCCAAACCGCTAACAAAGATATAAATGCTACCTTCATCATCCATGATAAATGGCGCATAGCTAGCGTTTGGCTTGCCTTCTGATGTAATCGTCGAAATGCTAAGCGTTTGAATTTCTTCTTTTAGTTTTTGAAAACTGTCTTTTGGTGTTTGTTTCATAAAATTAGCCATTGTGGTTGATAATCTGATGTTTTTTAACTTTTATTTTTTTATATAGTTTAACTCTGATAGTATTGTCTTCCCCCTATTTTTGCTTCTGGTTTTCATGTCATGATGTATCAATCAAATATTATTGGATCGACCAAGTTTTGCACAAAAACTGTACTAAATCTTGTGCTTCTTTTGCTATTTACCTTTTTGGTGGCTTGTGGTGGTGGAGGCTCAGGAAATGGATCGGCGGACACCGGAAACGGAAATCAGGCTTCGGTTACTATAAATGGTAAGGCTCAAAAAGGTTCCTTTATCAAGGGATCAGCGGTTGTTTTGACAAAAATTAAAGCGAATGCTCAACGGGATAGTGAATTTATTGAAGGTACGATCATTGATAAATCAGGAAAATATCAGCTACAACCCACTTGGAGTGGATGGACAGAAATTAAGGTTACAGGTCGTTTTTTTAATGAGTATACGGGAGCAACAAATCCTACCGCTTTATCGTTATTGAGTTTAGTTAAAATAGATTCCACGACCACAAGACTTGATAATGTTAACGTCAACTTATTTACGCATTTTGTAACCGCAAGGACACGTTCACTCATTTCGCAAAATAGCTCTCTATCAATTGATCAAGCGATAAATAGAGCGCGAATAGATGTTAAAACGTTATTTTCTATAACGTCGATGAATCCTGAAAAATTAGACCTGGAAAAAGGTCAAGGTTCTTTAAAAAAAGATAATGCCGTGCTTTTGCTTTTTTCTGGAGGTTTTTTGGCTAACAACGGTAATGCCACTTCTTTACAGCAATTAACTGATGATTTTGCTGATAATGCTAAAGTTGATGGTATTGGGCGTGGTTTTTTCAAAAAAATAGCGAATATTGTTGGACATTCAAATCGTTTAAATACCTTTTCAACACATTTGAAACAATTTGGAGTATTGAATCCACCAACAAGCGCTACATTAGCAGTGTTGCCGGATTGGGTTAATAGGCCACCTATTGCTGTTTTGAATCCTGCCAATTCAGTGACACTTACAGAAGATGAATATATACAGCTTGATGCATCTGCCAGTAAATCATTTGCGGGGGATTTGTTTTTTTCCTGGGAAGGGATATTTGCGCATGATTGTGGCAATACAGCTTACTGTGAGTTGCCAGGTTTTCCGGTTGGAAACTATCCTATATCAGTTACAGTGACAGATAAAAACAATAATTCAGATAGAAAAACTATAAACATTCATGTGGTTTCACAAGGATCAGGGTCAGGGTCAGGGTCAGGGTCAGGGTCAGGGTCAGGGTCAGGGTCAGGGTCAGGATCAGGATCAGGATCAGGATCAGGATCAGGATCAGGATCAGGATCAGGATCAGGAGGATCAGGCTCAGGAGAGAATCCTGCCCCAATTACTGTAAATATCAGTAGGGCATCATGTGGTACTATTTCGGGTATAGAAGGTTTTGTTACACTTAATTTAGAAGGTGGTGTTACAGGGAGTGGTATATCCACTTTTCAAAAATATACCGGGACTAATTGTACGGGTGAGGGCTTATCAGTATTGCGATTTCCGACAACGTATATCATTAGTCGAATTTCTGAACCAGATGCAGAGGGTAAAAGAACTGGCATTATAACAGTTTCTGCAGCAGGGAAAAAACAATCAAGTCCGGTAACAATCGATGCTTCTGGTAATGTTATTTTACCTTAAAAATTTTAAATATTTAGCGTGCTACAATAACTTGTTAAGAACAAAAGATGCAGCAATAAATCCAAAGGTTGCCGTGACAGAGATAGAAGAACCTATGCCACCAGTACAGGAGAGGTTTGCTTTACTGTCTTTATCTGATGAGCTTCCGGATGGCGTTTTCATATGCTCGGTAGAATACACGCAGGGGATGCTAAAGCGACGCTTTGTGTTACTTGAAAAACCGTATTTCTGACGGAGTAATTTTCGTGTTTTTGATAATAATGGGTCGTGGATTGTACGGCTCAAATCAGCGCTTTTTATTAATTCGGGGTTAGTTTGTCCACCCGCTCCACCCAGGGTAATAATGGGTATTTTGCGCCGTTTACAATGATAGATCAACGCGGCCTTAATTCTTGAACTGTCAATGCAATCAATAACATAGTTAGCATCATCGCTAATTAATTCCTGCAAATTATCCTGGCTAATAAAATTATCAATGGTGATAACTTCACATTGGTCGTTTATCTCCAGTATGCGTTGTTTCATGACATCTATTTTATTCCGCCCCAGTGTGCTTGTTAATGCAGGGAGTTGGCGGTTGATATTTGATTCTGCAACCACATCCATATCAATTAATGTCAGCTTGCCGATAGCATTGCGTGCCAGTGCTTCGACGACCCACGAGCCGACTCCGCCGATACCGATGATGATGATATGGGCTTTCTTGAATCGTGCCAATCCGCTGTCACCATATAATCGTGCGACACCACTAAAGCGTCGGGAAGTATTTTGCTGGGTCATTGGTTTATTTTCATAGATTTATTAAATCGGCTATTAAAGAAGAATTAACTTCTAACTGATAAAGTTTCCCCGTATAGTAACTATTAGGGTTTAAAAAGGGGAATCTAGGATCATGTCTGAATTAGAAAAAATCAATCATAGCGCATTAAAAATCCTGGTAGAAGCAAATGCTGTTAATAAAGTTACAGCGCTTGCTTATGCTGATAAATGGTCGTTGCGGATTATGTGTGGCGCAAACAATCATGTCAAAACCGTTGTTGCTAAAAACAGTGGTAAAACACGCGTTTGGCGAAAGCTGGATACTTTGGCTAAATACTTGCTGGATCTGGGTGTTCATCAATTTGAGACCGATGTAACTAAATACGATCCGACTAAACAGACGCTCAGGAGGCCAGATAGTGCAGCAGCCCTGAAGCGTACTCACCAGGCGCATAAAAAGTTAAGTGAGCAAAGTTTAATTGCTCAAAAGCCCAGTGTGGTTCCTCTGAAAACAGCCTCTAAAAATGATTTATCGGCTAGCGAGGTTCGTGAAAACTGGGAAAAACGCCGTGCAAAAATTCTTGAAGAAGCAAATCCACGCGCAAAATAAAATCTGTTTTATTTCTGATAGAACCGCTATTTCTTTGCTACGAACATCCTGTTAGCTGATTTGTTGATAGTATAAATTTTGAGGATGGTTAGCATCGGCAAAAAAGTACCAGCGTTCAGCGAGTAAGC
>CAZPEE010000094.1:0-8265 GCA_964585525.1 uncultured Cocleimonas sp. | reverse complement strand
GAACAACTCCCGACTTGATGTATGATAAATTTAGCGGCCTAAAACAGGCGGCTTAGTGTGAAAATAGTTCTTAGCTAACTGTCCGAAAATTGGGGTACAGCTCTCTTGTCAGTGTTACGGCACTTTGAGGTTGTAGAGTGAAACAGAGCATTTTTCTAGATTGGATTGAAGGCTATTGTTAATCTATCTCCAATCTCCCCAGCTTTTACATTTATTTTTTTCCTGAATTCTTCTTAACTTTTTAAGAAATATATTGGAACGAACGTTCTTTAATGCTAATCTAATGAAGAATGATCGTTCCAGAAAGGTCATTTCCCTAAAAACTGTTTTATTAATAAGGTTAAAAATTATGCTATTTTATAAGAAAATATTTTTCTCTCTCGTGGTTTCATCAGTCATTATCGTCCCTGTTTTTTCAGATACCAGTTCTATGATTCCCTACACCAGTGAAAGTGAGGCTACAGGAGAAGTAAAAGAGATATACAGCCAGGTGAAAAGAGCATTTGGTATGATTCCTGCTCCTATCATGCAGCATAGCGTTAGTCCTGATTTACTAAAAAACCATTGGAATTACTTCGGTGCGATTAGTAAAAATAAAAACTTCTCTCCAAAATTTTCAGCAATCATGAGAATGGGAATTGCATCACAGGATCAGTTTGAGCATTGTGCTTACTGTGTAGATGGTAATGCGATGATGCTTAAGCATATGTTTAAAATGAGCGATCAAGAAATTAATCATCTGCAAAAGGTTCCTCTAGATGCGAAGCTAAATACAAAAGAAAAAAAGATGCTGGCGTTCTTACTAAAAGCAACCAAGTCGCCTAGCTCTCTTGTAAAGAGTGATTATGACGCGTTGAGAGAACTCGGTTGGACAGACAAAGATATATTTGAGGGGCTGAAAATGGCAACACAAATGATAGCAGCCATTTATATGGTTAATTCGTTAAAAATTCCAAGCAATTTTAATTAAACGGTAGCAGTCATGAATTTATTACGAATAGATACAAGCACCCGTGGCTCAGGCTCTTGGTCTCGCACATTAGCAGATGATTTGGAAGATGTTATGCTAGAAAAGTCCTTTGGAGTGACCATTGTTAAACGTGACCTGGTTACAACGGATATTCCTCATCTAAACCAAGACTTCATCAGTGCCATGTTTACGCCCGAAGATGAACGAACTAGTAGTATGAAGGCGATACTTTCTTTCTCAGATCAATTGATTGGAGAGTTAAAAACTGCAGATACCATATTGCTTAGCACTCCTATGTTTAATTTTACCGCACCATCACGTTTAAAAGCCTACATTGATCATATTTCTCGAGTTGGTGAGACATTTACGATGGATGAAAGTGGAATAAAGGGGTTATTAATAAATAAAAAGCTCATCATTGTCTCATCAACGGGGTCTGAATTTACGGAGATGAAACAAATGGATTTCTTGGAACCTTATTTAAAAAGCCTTTTTGGTTTTTTGGGCATTACAGATATAGATTATTTTGCATTGGAAGGTAGCAGTATGTTGCCTCCTGAAATCCTGGCTGATAAAAAATCAAAGATTATTCATAGTTTTAGTAGTTCATTTTAAATTAACGTGTATTAACATTGCCTCAGTGAGTATTCTGGGGCGATGTTAATAAGGAGTATTATTTATGACACTTCAAAATACACGGCAAAACTATGGTTCAATTGCCAAATGGCTTCATTGGCTTAGTGCGATACTCATATTGGCATCTTATCTGAGTGTTTATTACCGTCACTGGTTTACTGAGCCCAAAACAGCAGAAAACTGGTCAGTATTACAGTTGCATCTTTCAGTGGGTCTAACCATTTTTGTTATTGTTGTTCTTAGAATTATTTGGAGAACTTTCAACACATCACCTGCTCCAGAACCAGGTTCAAAACTGATGCACCTTATGGCTAAAATGGGCCATTATTCTCTGTATATGCTCTTGATTATTATGCCGATTACAGGTTATATGGGAACTGGTGCTAATACAGAATATTTTTCTATGTTTGATATTCCAAAATTTTCAGATACTGCATTTTATCATTTTCTTGTTAGCAATAACTTAGGGTTAACATTTAAAGAGTTTGAAAAACCACTAGATTATATTCACAAGGATGTAATTGGTTCCTGGTTGCTCTGGATAATGATTACCGGTCACATTTCAGCAGTTTTTTACCATACTTATATAAAAAATGACTACACGCTTTATAAGATGACTACTAATAAATGCACTAGATGTTAATCACTACACGCGGTAGGATAATGTCATCGTTGGTCATTTAAATACTTATCATGTCAAGAACTAAAGCCTTTGATCAAGATATAGTGCTTCATAAAGCAATGGAGCTTTATTGGGAGAAGGGTTATTTTGCAACCTCTATTCAAGATTTAGTTTCACACTTAGGTATAAGTCGTGCAAGCCTTTATGCTACGTTTGGTGATAAAAAACAACTGTTTGATCAATCTCTCGCTTTGTACTGTGCTACCAATAAAAAAAGCACATTAGAGTTTTTACAAAATCAAAAAAATATCAAAACAGGCTTAAAAAAACTTTTTGAAATAGCGATAAATGATTCAATCAGCGACACAAAAAAGAAAGGTTGTTTTGTGGTTAATTCAACCACTGAATTAATTTCAAAAGATGATAGCGTTAAACAAGCTCTGATAAAAAATAAAGCTACTTTTGAGGATATTTTTTACCAGTATCTACTGACTGGACAAGAACAAGGGGAAATACCTAAAGATAAAGAAATCACTGTTATCGCTAGCCTTATTTATACCTTGTTCAGCGGAATAAAAGTTGTTGCTAAAATAGACAAAGATCGAGATAAACTATTCCAATCAGTTGATGCGGTTCTGTCATTGTTAGATTAAATTAAGTGCCTTTTAATTCTTAAAGTTAAAGTAAAAGAAAGGACAACAGCTTAATTATTGAAGTTTTTTATAACTCATGTTTCTGTTCTGCTATTTATCCAGTATTACGCATCCCGGCTGCAATTGCATTAATCGTTAATAATAAGCCATCTAACCAGGGCGATTCGTTTTCACCACTGATTGATACATGTTCGCGGTGGCGGCGTAGCAGGGTGATCTGGATATGGTTGAGCGGATCAAGGTAGGGCTCGCGGCGGCTAAGTGAATACTGCAACAGGGGTGTTTCATCCATGAGTGCATCCAGCCCGGCAACCGATAATACCTCTTTACTGGTGCGGTAGTATTCGTCGGCGATCATCTGATAGATTTCAAGGGAGCGTTTGTGGTCTTTCCAGAGGCCGGCGTATTCTTTGGCGATGTCCATTTGTGCCTTGAACAGTGCCATTTGTACGTTGCTTAACAGGGCGCGGAAGAAGGGCCATTTCTGGTACATTTCAGCGAGTAGTTTTTTACCGTCGGGATGCTCGGTGCGGATGGTTTCCAGCGCACTACCGATGCCGTACCAGGCGGGTAGGGTATGGCGTGCCTGTGCCCAGCCGAATACCCAGGGAATGGCGCGGATGGATGCCTTGGAACGGTCTACTTTGCGGTGAGATGGGCGTGAACCGATATTGAGCTGGCCGATTTCGGTCACGGGTGTGTTTTCGTAAAAATAATCCTGGAAACCCTCGGTGGTGTCGGTTAAGCCTCTGTAGGCAACTTCACCGGTTGCGGCAAGGCTTGCCATGGCTTTGTGGTAGTTACTGCTGTACTGGCCCTGTTTTTTAACAACGGACTTGCTGGCTTTTAGTAGTCCTGTAATTCCCACGCCCAATTCGTATACAGCCGTTTCCGAGTTACTGTATTTGTTGGAGAGCACTTCGCCCTGTTCGGTGAATTTGATTTGTCCTTGCACCGTGTCAGGTGGCTGGGAGAGAATGGCTTCGTGAGTGGGGCCGCCACCGCGTCCAACCGTGCCACCGCGGCCGTGGAAGAGGCGGCATTTAACAGCGTATTTGTCAGTGAGTTCAATCACTTGTTTTTGTGCATTGTACAGGTTCCACTGTGAGGCAAGTATGCCGCCGTCTTTGCATGAATCTGAATAGCCCAGCATCACTTCCTGTAAGTTGCCAGATGCCTTGAGCAGGCTCATGTAGGTGTCGTTTTCAAACAGGTTGGTGAGTACCTCGACAATGTGCTGTAAATCTTCGATGGTTTCAAACAAAGGTGATATTTTGATGTTGCAGAAAACGTTACCATTCTCATCTTTGCCGACCAGGCCGGCAAGGCGTGCCAGGAACATGACTTCCATAACGTGGCTGGCCGTATGGGTCATGGAGATGACGTAAGTACCAAAAATATCATCACCTGTTTCGGCGCGCATTTCGACCATGGCATTGAAAATATCCAGTGTTTCAATGGATTTTTCGCTTAATGACTCGGGATTGGCTTTTGGCAGGTATTGCCTTTTAATATATTCGCTTAACACTTGGATGCGTGCCGTTTCATCCAGCGAGGTGTAATCAAGCCCGGGTGCAAACTGTTTTAGAACCTCGGTCACGGTGTTGGTGTGGATGGTTGATTCCTGGCGGATATCCAGTTCATAAAGTGAGAAACCACAGGTTTCCGCAAGGCGGATCAGGTCTTTTAATTCACGTTTGGCAACATCGGTGTCGTTGTGGCTGATCAGTGAGTCGCGCATCAGGTATAGGTCGTTTAAAAACTCATCAATGCCGTCGTAGGCACCTTTGAAGCGGGTGATTGTTTTGTCATTCAGGCGGTTTTGTACCGCCTTGAGTGTTTCATTAAGACGAAACAACATGAAGCTTAATTTACGTCGATAGGGTTCGTACTTGAATAATTGCTGGCGTTTTTTAAAGGTCAGTTTGCGGTATTTCTTTTCATCTTTTTTAAGCGAGTTCTGGAACGCCTCGCTGGGTGTGATGAATTCAAGGTCATGGGTAAGGATGCTGCGTAAATCTGTGACGCGCCGCTCATATTCTCGCAGTGCTTCCTGCATGTGCAGGCGGATGGCATTGCGTGTTACTTTGGGTGTGACGAATGGGTTGCCGTCACGGTCGCCACCGATCCATGAGCCAAATTTAAGCACCGTCGGAACGGTGATTTCCCCACGTCCGTAAACTTTACGGGTGGCACGTTCGAAGTAGCGGTAAACCAGGGGGATAGAGTCGAACAGGCTGGCGCGGAAATAGTACAAGCCATAACGTACTTCATCTTCAACCGATGGTTTTTTATGGCGGACTTCGCTGGTGCGCCATAAAAGTAGAATCTGTGCTTTCAAGTGGCGCATGATGCCGCCGCGCTCTTCGTCAGAATGCTCGGTTTTTTGTAAATCATCAATAATCAGGAAGATGCGGCGTTGCAGTTTCATCATGGTGCGGCGACGCGCTTCTGTCGGGTGTGCGGTAAAAACAGGGGTATAACGTAATTCGTTAATGATTTTTTGTACATCATCAGCGCTTAGGCCGTCTTCTTTAAGCTCGCTGATGGTGCTTAGGAAGGAGCCTTTCCAGAGTTTGTTGTCCTCGGCGGTCTGGTAGAGCTTGCGTCGGCCACGGTGCAGGAAATCTTCTTCGACGATATTCGAAAGTACATAGAAAATGTTGAATGAGCGGGTAACCTTGGCAAGCTGGTCACTATCCAGTTTTTCAATAAAGGCCATCAGTTCCTGGCGTTTTTTGTCATCATCTTTATGGCGCAGGCTAATGTAACCCTGGCGTAGCGTTTCGACGCTATTCAGCAGGTCTTCTCCTTCCTGTTCCTTGATCACTTCGCCAAGCAGGTTGCCGACGATACGGACTTGTTCCTGCAGGCTTTCAACGTTCATGGGGTCTTGGCGGGTAACTGAATTCATAGGGCTATACGTGTGGATCAAAAAGGGGAGGCAGATAATAGAGCAACTTGTGATTTATCGCAATGAGAGTATTTCCCAGTTGCGTTGTTTGGCGATTTGTTCAAGTTTTTCATCGGGATCAACGGCGATGGCTGTGTCTGCTATTTCCAGCAAGGGCAGGTCATTGTGTGAGTCGCTGTAAAAGACGCTGCCGCGCATGGTCTCCTGGTTTTCGTTTAACCATTGTGCAAGGCGGGTGACTTTGCCTTCCTGAAAACAGGGTGTGCCGTCAATTTTCGTGGTGAATTTACCGTTGCTGATTTTTGGCTCGGTTGCAATCAGGTGTTTGATACCAAATGCGTGTGCGATTGGGCGTGTGATGAAGCTGTTGGTCGCGGTAATAATGATCAGTGTGTCATTGTGTTGCCGGTGTTTTTCTACCAGCGCTTTTGCTTTATCGCCGATTAACGGAATAATTTTTTCCTGCATAAACTGGTGGTGTAGTGTCCTAAGTGTTTCCATATCATGACGTGCTAAAAAACGAAAGGAAAATGCGCTAAACTCATGAATATCAAGCGTTCCCTGTTTGTATTGACGGTAAAATTTTTCATTTGCCTGTTCGTAGGCTGTGGCATCGACCCGTTCTTTTTCAACCAGAAACTGGCCCCATTCGTAGTCACTATCGCCGCTAAGCAGGGTGTTATCCAGATCAAACAGGGCTAGAGCCATGGTGTGTGTACCTTAATCTATCAAAACGCCTATTGTAACTGTTAAAATTTGCTGAATCACCGTCATTATGAAAGAATGTAGATAACTAAAGATTTATTGGAGTCAATCGTGATTGATGACGAAGGCTTTCGAGCCAATGTAGGTATCATCATTGCGAATTGTGACGGAAAAGTATTTTGGGGTAAACGTATTGGACAGTCTTCATGGCAATTTCCACAGGGTGGGATTGATGAAGGTGAAACCTCGTTAGAAGCGATGTATCGCGAGCTTTACGAAGAAACGGGGTTACGCGAAGAGCATGTACAAGTCATGGGGGTGACACAAGACTGGTTGCGCTATCGTTTACCGAAGAAAATGATTCGTCATGGTTCCCAGCCTGCCTGTATCGGGCAGAAACAGCGCTGGTATTTATTGAAGCTGGTGTGTGAAGATACCAGTGTCGACTTGTGTGCCTGTGATGTGCCGGAGTTTGATGGCTGGCGTTGGGTAAACTACTGGTTACCTGCCAAGGAAGTGGTTTATTTTAAACGCAGGGTCTATGAGCGCGCCTTGCAAGAGCTGGCGCATTTGATATTGCCTGAAGCCAAACCCATAAAATAACACGCTAATTTATTGAGCCTGCAAAGCCTGTGAACCTGCAACAATCTGTTTGTTATCCTTACCTTGAACAGCATGGAAGCCATTGTATGGCGTATACCTCCCTTGAAGAAGGGTTGGAGTATTTTGTTGTCGAGGGTATGGGTTATATTGCCTATATTTCCTTTAAGCATTTTTTCTGGGCATGGAAAGAGCGCAAGGTGGTTTTGGCTGATCCGGTTTGTGCTACTTCGGATTATGATGAAATCGTGCGCCGCTTTATTAAAAAATACCCTGATGTTATTTTTGTGCAGGCCTCGCCAGAGCTGGCTGCTGTATTGGACGGGCAGGGTTACCAGGTCAACCAGTTTGGCATTGAAACCGAGTTGCCTGTCAGTAATTTTGACCTTAAAGGCAAGGCGCGTAGCAAGCTCCGCCAATGGCGAAATAAATGTCAGCGTGAAGGGGTGGTCATCAGGGAGCAGGCTGTTTCTGATTGTAAAAACAAGGATCAAATCAGTGCTCTGTCGGCGGCCTGGCTAAAACGAAAAGGCGGCGAAGAATATTCGTTTCTGGTGCGCCCTTTTCGGCTGGAAACCGAGCGGGATGCCCGCTATTTCTGGGCTTATCAAAATGATACTTTGCTGGGCCTGGCTGTTTTTGACCCGATTTATCATCAGGGCAGGGTTGTTGCCTATTACCATAATATCGACCGTATTGCAGACAATGCGCCGCATGGCGTGAGTGCTTCGATAATTTTGCGGGCGATAGAGGTTTTTGCGCAGGAAAATATCCAGTATGTATCGTTGGGAATGTCACCGCTTTATCAATTGGGGAGGGATTATAACTATAATCAATTTACCCGCGATGCCTTGCGCTATGCGTACGATAAGTTAAATTTTATCTATCCTTTTAAGGGGAATGCGTCCCACAAGAAAAAGTTTAACGGAAGAAAAAAACCGGTTTATATTTCCAGTACCCGGGGAAACTCCTTATGGGAGGTGTTTGTCATGATGAAAGCCATCGGGTTGTTCTAATAGAGGAAATAAGTTTTAATAATGATAATAACCTTATGATAATTGGCTGATTGTTCATTGGTTTCTATAGTGAAATGATGTAAAATCATTGCTCATCTAATGGGTTTTGAGATTTCCTCAAGGAATAGCTCTTTTGTCAAATCAAAAAA
>CAZPEE010000093.1:0-8304 GCA_964585525.1 uncultured Cocleimonas sp. | reverse complement strand
CGTTTTTTCACCAGATAAAAACCTGTAAATAACCCCGCCAACCCCAAAAGGATACTCATGCCTTCCCCAAAGTAATACTTACCCAGCCAGGCAAAAATAAATAAATTCAACAGTGGCAATAAATAAGCAAGCATTGAGACTCTCAATAAACTGCTTGATGAAAGCGCAATGTCTACCTTGTCACCAACGTGGGCATCCAGAGTATTAACAACACGCAAGCCTTTGTTTTTTATGGTTGCATCAAGCAATGGTTTTAGTAAATTCGTACTGGAACAACTGCTTTTTGATGCGCAGCTAGCGCAGGCTGAGTCTTCCGTACCTATCACCCAGGCATATTTACCCTCAATGCGTTTAACGATGACGGATTGGTGGATGGTTTCGCTCATTTTGTGTCAACTATACTGAGTCAGTTTATCTGTGGTTTTTAGAACAGGTTTATGGCGTGTTGCCCTTCATGGTTCTTCGTAAGCTATCAATAACCGACTTCAAGGTACTTTCAGGAACCTCTCCAACAACGGTAATCATATAATTGTCTTTTTTACGGCTAATGACATTCAAGGCCCCAGAATTAAGTTGAACCCCCTGTTTACTGACTAACCCCTGTTGAGAAGCAGATGAAAGCGGTGAAACAAAGACCGATAAAGAGCTTAAACCATCTGTGATGATATAATGCTCAGTGGGTGCACCATGATCAGTCGCTGGTTTGACGGGAGGCACCTTGGAAATTTCAAAGCCGGCTGGTAACGGTTCCATAACCCATCCATCATCAAGCTGGCTAGCCGATATTTGGCGACGCTGCGGTGCTGCCTGAAGCTTTATGGTTGTCGATTTTGCCTTAACCACTTTCACTTTGGGTATTGGCATCTCACCCAATAATTCTGGTGCCGTGGCTTTTAGTTTCATTTCCACATCAAGTGGTAAGCTCTCCAGAATCACATCATCCGGTGTCGTACCATCAGTGTGGTTTTTATGACGCGATTTACCAGAAGATCCAGGTTCCAGGGCTTCGTCCTGGGGGCGACTATACTTTATTGAGGTAAACATAAACTGTTCGACAGGCTTATGCGTTTTTCCAACCAGCATGTAATCCAGCAATAGGCCGGATTTGGTATCAATACAGTATTTTTGCAAATAACGCACGCGGTCTTTAGGCCGGGCGGTAATGATGCGGCATGGAATATTGGCAACACGGTTTTCCCTGCCCCAGTCAAAGGAATAAACCTTTTCCATTTGTGGGCGGATAACAGGGATGGAGGCCAGCGAAAAACCCTTGAGTTCACGCGATATCTCACTTCCCTGTTCATTTAGGCGAACCACACGTTCACGCTCAATGCCATTCACTACGGAATGTTCAATGCGTAAAGTGGATAAAGAATCATCGCGTCGGTAAACCAGCGTGCCATTATAGTTTAATTGATGCAAAGCAAGGCGCATGCGGTTTAGCAAAGCCATTGCTTCGTTACCCGTTTGCGCCTGGGCCCCGGTTGATGCAAGCAACGTTGAGCCTGCCAATAGTAAAGGGGTTAGCAGTGATGCAAAAGATGCAACAAGCGATGTCGCTAACGTAGACGATTTTGCCTGTGTTTTGTTATCCAATTTGTGCCCGTGAACGTGAGTAATTAACATTTTATGATTGATCAATTTAACAACACTTTAATAATCGGAGTACGCAATGACACGTACCGATGGAACAAATGCACTGGTGGACGCATATTGCATGTGGCTATCAACATAGCGTTTCAGGAGGGAACGTGTATGCGCATCAGCCTGACGATAGTCGAGTGCCGCAACGTTGCTATTTTTATCGGCAGTTTCAGGCCCCGCAACGGGCTTGGCATTCGCCAGTACCGCACCATCCATTTGAGCCTGCGTGAGTTGATCTTTTGTAGCAGGTGCAGCGATATCATTCGCCTCTGTTTTTGCAAGCGTTGCGATGGACGGAGTCTGTGTTAATTGCGTATGACCCAGATAATTCTGGAAACCAATCACCGCAAGTGCGGCAACCGAAGCAGCCATGGCAAAACCACCAACGGGACGTAACCAGCCATGCGTATTTTCTTTGCCTGAATCGCTGTTTGCTGCTGCAGATGAAGACGTAGGCAAGGCATCATCCAGCGCATGCGATGTAAACTCAGGCTCGGCTTCGAGTTTATCATGGATACCTTGCAGGAAACTTGCGTCTGCGTAGACACTGGTTTCTTCACCTGAATGAAGTGTCTCCTTGATTAATGCAAAATGTGCTAATTTTTTAGCCAAAGCCTTGTCGGTTTTAAGCTCATCCAGGACGCGTTTTTGCTCGAATGTGCCCGCTTCATCATCCAGCATCGCAGATAAATGTTCAGCTAAGGTAACCCTTTGTTTTGTATCGTTTGTACTCATCTCAGTCTCTTTAAAATCTTATACTCTGTGGGACAGCCAAATTAACGTTTAGTTCGCCGCGCAATCACTAAAATAGCTAATTAAATCCGCCATGCTAATTCAACAACGGTTCCAGCTCCTTTTCAATCGATTCACGTGCACGGAAGATACGTGAGCGCACTGTACCTATCGGGCAATCCATGGCTTCTGCAATTTCCTCATAGCTTAAACCTTCCAGTTCACGCAAGGTAATGGCAATACGCAATTCATCCGGTAGTGCTTCAATAGCGTGTTGTACCGTTGCCTGGATTTCTTCGGTCATCATTTCACTTTCAGGCGTTGCGTTATCCCTAAGCTTGGCACCGCTGTCGTACTGCTCCGCCTCCTGCGCATCAATATCATCATCCGGCATACGGCGTGATTTGGATACCAGGTGGTTCTTCGCGGTGTTGATCGAAATACGGTACAACCAGGTATAGAACGCACTATCCCCGCGAAAGTTTTTCAAACCCCGGTAAGCTTTGATAAATGCCTCTTGTGAGACATCCATGGCGATGTGCGGATCATGCACATAACGGTTCACCAGTGCGATCACTTTTTGCTGGTATTTTAAAACCAGAACGTCAAAAGCACCTTTATCACCTGATTGAACACGCCTTACCAGTTCTAAATCTGTTTGGTTCGCGCCCATTAGGGCTCTTCTCCTTTAAGGTATTATTTTCTTTTGTGTTGACCAGAAGGTAATTATGAACCAAGCCCGGATTCTATAATATGTAGACTAACACCCGCTGAACGCAAAAAAACAATATTCCCCAATTAAATCAATTGCGCGTATGATAATCTAAACGGCACAGATTACCAACAACAACTATTACCCACTATGTATGATGTTTTAATTATTGGCAGTGGTGCTTCCGGTTTAAGCCTGGCACTCAATTTACCCGGTTCCCTCAGTATTGCGGTACTCAGCAAGGAAGAACTTACCGAAGGGAGCACCGTTTACGCGCAGGGGGGTATCTCGGCAGTTTTGGACAAATCGGACTCCTTTGAATCACATATCGCCGATACGCTGGATTCTGGTGCAGGCCTTTGTGACGAGTCCATTGTGCGCCATGTGGTCGAAAATGGCCCACAAGCGATTCACTGGCTACTCCAATCCGGCGTCCCCTTTACCCGTGAAAACAATGATATCGAAGGTATTGACGGCCTCCACCTGACCCGTGAAGGCGGCCATTCAAACCGGCGTGTGGCGCATGCGGCTGATGCCAGTGGCAGGGCTATTGAAACCACCCTGGTTTCCCTGGTCAAAGAAAAAAGTAATATTGATTTATTCGAACACCACATTGCGATTGATTTGATCACCAGCCGCAAACTGCGCTCCACGATTCGCCCCAAAAAGCGCCAGAACCGTTGCATAGGTGCCTATGTGCTGGATAATTCCAGTGAACAACACAACATAAAAACCTTTGCCGCACGCTTTACCGTGCTGGCAACCGGTGGCGCAAGTAAGGTTTACCTATACACCAGCAACCCGGACGGAGCCAGTGGCGATGGTATTGCGATGGGCTGGCGTGCCGGTTGCCGTGTTGCCAATATGGAATTTATGCAATTCCATCCAACCTGCCTGTACCACCCCCATGCTAAATCCAATTTGATCACCGAAGCGGTTCGCGGCGAAGGCGGGAAGTTATTATTGCCCGATGGTACTCGCTTTATGCCACAGTTTGACAAACGCGCAGAATTGGCACCACGGGATATTGTGGCACGTACCATCGACCACGAGATGAAACGCCTCGGTATTGATTCGGTGTTCCTCGATATCAGCCATAAACCGAAAGATTTTATACTTGAGCATTTCCCCAATGTTTACGCCATGTGCGAACAATTTGGTTATGATATGAGCAAGGAACCTGTGCCGGTTGTTCCCGCTGCACATTACACCTGTGGTGGCGTGATGGTTGACCCTTCCGGGCATACCGACATCAATGGCCTGTACGCCATCGGCGAAACCACCTTTACCGGCCTGCATGGTGCAAACCGCATGGCAAGCAACTCTTTGCTGGAATGCGTTGTTTACGGACAGGCTGCAGCCAAGGATATCAGCAAACGTGCAGCACAAACAGGTACTGAAATCAGCATAAAGGACATACCCGAATGGGATGAAAGCCGCGTAACAGACTCGGATGAACGTGTGGTGATCAACCACAACTGGGATGAAATACGCCGATTCATGTGGGACTATGTCGGTATTGTACGCAGTACCAAACGGCTGCAACGGGCGCGTAACCGCATCGACCTGCTATTGAATGAAATCGACGAATACTACTCAAACTTCCGCGTAACCCATGACCTGATCGAACTTCGTAACCTTGCCGAAGTCGCATCCCTGATTATCCGCTCAGCGCAACAACGCCACGAAAGCCGAGGCCTGCATTACACCCTGGATTACCCGGAAACAGATCCAAAACTGGATCATGTCAACAGTATACTTGACCCGATTATTTTGCGTTGACGTTATACTCAACGCTTTCATGAAACCGCTGATTGTTGCGTATTGTTGCATTCTGCGTAGCGCATCTGTAACGGCTTAACGGTGCACAGGATTCAGGTTAAAAAGGCAATAATCTCGTCTTCGATGTTTTCCTTGTCAATGACGGCATCCTGCGTCACGGGTTTGCTGAACAGGTCGTTGATCACCCCTGGAATGGCAATACCTGCTTTTTCTGAGATGGCTTTTAGCGCGGATAGATCGTCCAGCCCTTGCTCACCGGTGAGTGTTTCGGCAATGGTGGGGGAGAACTTTGTCCATTCAGCCGTTGAGTAGGCAATGGTTTTTAAAGGCTTTTCGCGGCCTGTTTCATACACTTTAAAACAGGTTGCGGTATGTGGGTCCATCAGGTAGCCGTTTTCAAAGGTTTTCTGAATATAGTGTTTGCCTTCTTCGTCGCTACAAAAATCAGCGCTGAAAATAGCCTGTAGCTGGCTTAGCTCATTATCGTTTAGTTGATAAAAACGCTCATCATTCAATTGTTGCATCAATTCTTTGGTGCGCGCCGCACCAAACAAATCAAACAGGATACGTTCCACATTGGATGAGATCAGTATATCCATCGCGGGTGAAGTGGTGGTGACCACGCTTGAATGACGTAAATCGTATTTGCCTTCCTGGATCAGATGGGTCAGTACATTGTTGCTATTGGAGGCGATCAGGATTTTCTCAACCGGCAGGCACATTTTCATGGCATAGTAGCCACCCAGCGCATTACCGAAGTTGCCGCTGGGTACATCCAGGTAAACCTTGTCACCCAGGCTGATTTCGTCCTGGCGGACCAGCTCAAGGTAGCTGTGGATATGGTAAATCAACTGGAAAATAATACGCCCGAAGTTAACCGAGTTTGCCGCTGATAAAAAGATCTGTTTCTGTTTGAGCTTGGCATTAAATGATTCGGAACCCAGCAAGCCCTTGAGTGCGGTTTGTGCATCATCAAATACACCGTGAATACCGATGACTTTAAGGTTATCCGCATCTTCTGTGACCATTTGCAGGCGTTGCACATCGGATGTTCCGCCTTCGGGATACAAACAGACCACACGTACATTGTCACGGTTTTTGAATGTTTCCAATGCCGCCGGGCCAGTGTCGCCACTGGTTGCCGCCATGATCAGGTAATTTTCATGGCGTTTTTGTGCCAGTGCTGACAACACCACGCCAAAAGGCTGTAGTGCCATGTCTTTAAAGGCTCGTGTGGGGCCGTGGTAAAGCTCACTGACAAACAAATCATCTTTCACTTTCACCAGTGGAGCGGGGTTGCATTGCTTATGCGTACAATCATCAAAGTGGTCGTAAAGATTCAGCGCTTCATCAATCACGGCCTGGTCAATGTCGACCTGAAATGCCGCCAGCACATCACGCGCCATCGTTTTATAATCAGAAGCCAGATGTTTTTGCAAAAAATCCTCGCCTAAATCCGGCAGCCTTTCGGGCGAATAAATACCGCCGAAGGATGACATTGGCTTCAGGATTGCTTCAGAGAACGTAACTGATTCTGGGCTGGTGCCATCATTACCGCGTGTTTCTATAAAATTCATTGTGATTAAACCTCTGTTCTTGCCACAAAGCTATCGGAAACCCTGATCAAGTCCAATTATTTTCAGCTTGTCCAGCAAAGCTTGCATAGCTGGGCTTGCTAAATTCTAATCGACTTAACCAGGCTCTCCTTTCCGTGTAATTCCGTGTGTTTCCGTGGCTAAAGTTTTTCTAACTCAAAGACTCAACGCGAATCCGGGTGACCTCACCATCAATGACATCAAGCGCCTCAATCTGGTTTATCGCTGTATTCATATTGCCTTCGTTGACGCGGTGCGTGAGCAAGATAATGTCAACCTGCTGTTCATCACGCTTAGGTTCTTTCTGGATAAAGGCTTCGATACTGATGTTGCCCTCACCCAGGATACGTGTGACTTCTGCCAGCACACCTGCCTGGTTTTTGGCACTCATGCGCAGGTAGTAGGCTGTTTCGACAGACTGCATGCCCAGCACCGGCATATCAGATAATTCATTCGGCTGGAAAGCCAGGTGCGGCACACGGTTTTCAGGGTCAGTCGTGAGTACCCGGACTACATCAATAATATCCGCGATCACGGCAGAAGCTGTTGCTTCATCCCCTGCACCAGCACCATAATACAGGGTCGGGCCGACCGCATCGCCCATTACCAGAACGGCATTCATTACGCCATCTACGTTGGCAATCAACCGGCGTTTGGGAATCAGGGTGGGATGGACGCGCTGTTCAATACCTTCTGCAGTACGCCTGGCAACACCCAGATGCTTGATGTTGTAACCAAGCTCTGCGGCATAAATCACATCTTCCTGGGTGATTTTAGAGATGCCTTCTGTGTAGGTTTTATCAAACTGTAGTGGAATACCAAAAGCAATCGACGACAAAATGGAAAGTTTATGTGCCGCATCAATCCCTTCTACATCAAAGGTCGGATCAGCCTCGGCGTAGCCCAGCTCCTGTGCCTCTGCAAGCACATCGGCAAAGTCCCTGCCCTTGTCACGCATTTCCGTCAGTATAAAATTGCCTGTGCCGTTGATAATACCGGCAACCCATTCGATCTTATTTGCTGCAAGTCCTTCGCGTAACGCCTTGATAATTGGTATCCCGCCGGCAACTGCGGCTTCAAAGGCTACCATCACGCCTTTTTCCTGCGCCTTGGCAAAAATCTCTTCACCGTGTGTGGCAATCAAGGCTTTGTTGGCGGTAATCACATGCTTGCCGTTTTCAAGTGCTTGCAGAACCAGCTCTTTGGCAGGCGAATAACCACCAATCAGCTCGACCACAATATCAATATCGGGGTCATTCACCACATCGTAGGCATCTTTGGTGAGGCGGATATTTTCAACACCCAGCTCGGCCGCACGTTCAGGTTCAAGCGTTGCAATATAATCAATTTGAATACCACGGCCTGCGCGCCGGGTAATTTCTTCTGCGTTACGTTTGAGTACGGTTGCTGTGCCACCACCGACGGTGCCTAATCCTAATAATCCGACTTTTACCGGGTTCATCCTGTGCCTTTTTTCGCGTTAAACAAGAGCGGCAACATTACCGTTGTCACTGGTGTGTGTCAACGTAAGAAAGGCGCTTTGATTTATTTTTCCATGCTGGGTTCAGGCTCAGATTGAGCCTTTGTTTTGGCATCATTATCCGCTTTTTCTGGCTCACTCTTTTCAGCTGTTTTATCACTTTCCTTTTTCTCAATTGGCGCTGTGCCAACGATAGTAGCCAAACCCTGGATTGTTTTCACAACCTTGTCACTATCCCATTCCATTTCGCCATAGGCGGTGTATATGACTTTGCCTTTGGTATCAATAATGAAGTTAGAGGGTGCAGCAAAGACGTTCCATGCCTGTACATTTTCGCCTTTTGGATCAAGTAAGATAGT
>CAZPEE010000092.1:0-8432 GCA_964585525.1 uncultured Cocleimonas sp. | reverse complement strand
CCTGAAACCATGCTGGGCGATACTGGCGTGGCGGTTCACCCTGATGATGCGCGTTACCAGCATTTGATTGGCAAAAACATCGTATTGCCGCTGGTTGGGCGCTTGATCCCGATTGTGGGCGATGAACATGCCGACCCGGAAAAAGGTACGGGTTGTGTAAAGATTACCCCGGCGCATGACTTTAACGATTACGCGGTTGGCGAGCGTCACAAACTTGAGAAAATCAATATTTTTAACATTGATGCGGCGATTAATGACAACGCGCCCGAAAAATACCGGGGTATGGATCGTAGCGTCGCACGTGAGGCAATTGTTAGCGACCTGGATGCATTGGGATTACTGGATAAAATCGAAGCGCATACCCTGATGGTGCCACGCAGTGAACGCTCCCACACGATTGTTGAACCTTATTTGACCGAGCAGTGGTATGTGAAAATCGCGCCGCTGGCAGAACCAGCCATCGAAGCGGTCAAGGACGGACGCATTAAATTTGTGCCGGATAATTACAAGAATATGTACTTTAGCTGGATGAACGATATCCAGGACTGGTGCATTTCCCGCCAGCTCTGGTGGGGGCATCGCATCCCCGCCTGGTACGACGATGCCACAGGCAAGGTGTACGTGGGCAAAAGCGAAGCTGCGGTACGCGAAAAATATGGCATCGACGCAAGCGTTACGCTCAGACAGGATGAAGACGTGCTGGACACCTGGTTCTCATCCGCGCTGTGGCCCTTTTCCACACTTGGCTGGCCAGACAAAACCGAGGCGCTAAAAACCTGGTATCCAACCAATGTGCTGGTCACGGGCTTTGATATTATTTTCTTCTGGGTGGCGCGCATGATCATGTTCGGCATGAAATTCATGGATGGTGAAGTGCCTTTCCGGGAAGTCTATATGCACGGCCTGGTGCGCGACAGTGAAGGCCAGAAAATGTCCAAATCGAAAGGCAATGTGATTGACCCGCTGGATGTGATCGACGGTATTTCGCTGGATGATTTGCTGGTTAAACGCACCAGCAATATGATGCAGGATTATAAAAAAGACAGCATTATCAAATCGACCAAAAAGCATTTCCCTGACGGTATTCCCGCCTATGGCACGGATGCCCTGCGCTTTACCTTTGCCTCGCAAGCCTCCAATGGGCGCGATGTGCGCTTTGAGTTGCAACGCATCGAAGGCAACCGTAACTTCTGTAATAAAATCTGGAATGCGGCGCGCTATGTGTTGATGCAAACCGAAGGCAAGGATGTCGGCTTGAATCAGAATGACCCTATTGAACTGTCGCTGGCCGACCGCTGGATACTATCACTGTTACAGAAAACCACGGCAGAAGTGACTGGACACTTTGAAAACTACCGTTTCGACCTTGCCGCAAAAGCACTCTATGAATTTGCCTGGGGCGAGTATTGCGACTGGTATCTGGAGCTTTCCAAGCCGGTACTGTTTGCCGATGATGCGGGTGACGCTGCAAAACGGGGTACACGTCACACACTGGTCAATGTGTTTGAGAAGCTGCTACGCCTGCTACACCCCATCATGCCGTTTATTACGGAAGAAATCTGGCAAACGGTCAAACCTTTATCCGGTGCAACGGGTGACACCATCATGCTGCAGCCCTACCCTGCCGCCGATACCAGCTTGATTGATGAGTCCGCAAATAAAGACCTGGAATGGATCAAAGACTTTATCAGTGGCATTCGCAAAATCCGTTCTGAAATGGATATTGCACCCAGTAAACCGTTACCCATCCTGTTACAAAACTGGACAGACACGGACAAACAGCGTTTTGAGAAAAATGCCATTTTTATTCATGCACTCGCCAAAGTTGAATCAGCGCAATGGTTGAATCCAGAGGAGAAAGCACCGGACTCTGCAACTGCCTTGTGTGGTGAAATGAATATACTGATTCCACTCGCCGGGCTTATCGACAAAGACGCTGAAACGGCCCGTTTGAACAAGGAAATCGAAAAAATACAGAAAGGCTTATCAGGTCTTGAAGGACGACTCAATAACCCAGGTTTCACCGACAAAGCACCGGCGAATGTGGTTGAACAGGCGCGTAAACAGGCAGAAGAACAAAAAGCCGCCCTAGCGCAACTGGAACAACAACTGGAAAAGATCAAGGCAATGTAAGCGGCTACGTCTATCTCCCCATGACAACATTCCGCTTGCATAAGCTGATATAAATTTGATCTATTGATCCCTGACTCTCATGAGTAATTATGATATAAAGCATTCTTTATTCTCATAAAGAAAGGATGTTTCCAATGCACAAAAGCAATCGTCTAAGCCTCACAATTGCCTGTATCACAACAACCCTTGCTCTAACGGCTTGTGGCGGCGGCGGAGGAAATGGTTTCTCCCCCGGTGCCAGTAAAGAACAAATAGCAGGTGACTGGATAACAGGGTGTATCACATACACGAATGGGACATCCGAATTTCAAACTGCCTCGTTTACGAAACTGGATGATGGCAGCGATGCTGTTTTCATTGGCAACGGGTCTTATACAAACGATAATTGCTCTGGAGAATCAGAGGTGCTCGTGCTTGGTGGCCCCGTTCGCTACACTGGCACTGTTTCAACACCCAGCTGCACTGCCTTAAAATTTGATGCTACCATTAAATTTATCACCGATGGAAATACCTCACTGGCTGGAGACCAGGCTCAACAGTTTCTGGCTAGCAACAATCTACCTGGCCAAATATTTGACCTGGCATGTAAAGTGAATAACTATGTACTTATGGGTGATGACTCAGGTAACAATGATGGCTCTAGCGACTCAACAAGACCTACACGCATGGAGGAACGTATCCATTTTAACGTTTGGAACAGGCAAGCAAGACAGGCAAAGAATATAACGCCTTCCATGCAGGATGGATTGAAACAAATCACAAAACGTTTAGAAGCATTAAAATAGCTTTCTATCACCTTGAAAACCTGCAGGAGCCTGTAATTATGGGTATGGTTCCTGCGAAAAACTGGGTGGCGAAGGCTTGTCAATCCGCTGGGATATTTGGGTTAAGCCCTGCAAGCCTAAGATTTAGGCGGCTTTGCAGGGGTTGATCCTGATCTAGCATTTTTTTATAAAGTCTAAGGCTCACCTCATCAATGTTTTTCTGCTGTGTATCTTCATCTAAAAAAATGCCACGGCTCAAGTCCAGCACTTCATTGCCAGGCGCTTCGTGCATAATCTGCGCTTGATAAGCAAGTTTCAGGCGTGCCTGCCTGATCATGTTTGCGCGTTCTTTTTGCAAGGCAAGCTTTGCGTGGTTTTTGTTACAAAAGGTATTAAAGCAGGAACAGATTTTGGGAAGAACGGCCAGCACAAGCATAACCACGAGCAACAAGGCTGAGGTTAGGGCAAAAACGATGAACAGAATCAGGTTTTTCATAGTCTGTAGATTTGCTATTTATATTTATTATGTAACCCACAGTGGTTATTATCCATTTAAAATCTGTGGCTGGATAGTTTTTTCAGATAACTGGAAATTCAGCCATACTTGAACAGCGCACTAATTCTTCAGGCGCAGTGCATTTAAAACAACCAACAAGGAACTCATCGACATGCCAATCGCTGCCATCCAGGGAGCAACCAGCCCCATCGAAGCTATCGGAATCGCCACTACATTATACAGTATTGCCCAGGCAAAATTTTGATGCACGACTGACTGCATACGCTTTGAAAGCTTGATGGATGAAGGTAGCAATTTGAGGTTTTCAGAAAGCAGAATCATGTCGGCGCTGGCCTGTGCAAGCTGGGAACCATGCCCCATGGCGACCGATACATTGGCTCCTGCCAAAACAGGCGCATCGTTGACACCATCGCCGATCATGGCGACCACCTCGCCCTGCCCCTGAAGTTGTTGCACATAATCCAGTTTGTCCGCGGGTAACAAATCAGCATGTGCCTGTTTGATGCCTAGCTTTGTAGCGACCGTATTGACCGTTTGCCTATTATCGCCACTTAACAGGCTAACCTGGATATTCATTTTGTTAAGTTGCCGTATCGCCTCACTCGCCTCTTCCCTGATTTCATCCTGACAATAAAAAACAGCCAACCAAAGGTATTCCGTAGCAAAAAACACCGAACTTGCGGATGCTTTTGAAGCAACTTTTTCATCCAGAAAATCCGCTTTAACAATCTCTGCAACAAAAGACCGTGTACCAATCCGGTACTTTTGTTTTTTAGCATCCGTGTTGATCACACCTTCAACGCCACGTCCAGATTCTATTGTTACATCCTGAAATTCCACGGGATTCTGTGATAGGCGGCTGATAGCCTGAGCCAGAGGATGCTCCGAAGATGCTTCCAGACCCGCTGCCAAATCCTGGATTTCGCTTTGCGTCAACGACGTTTCTTCCAAATAACACGTTTCAGTGACCTTGGGCGTGCCATGGGTCAGGGTGCCGGTTTTGTCAAAAATAATATGCGTGATGTTAGACAGTGTTTCCAGCGCATGGCCGCGTGTGGTAAGCACACCTTTTTCAGTCAGGTTGCCCGTGGCTGCGGTGAGCGCGGCGGGTGTTGCCAGTGACAAGGCACAGGGACAGGTAATCACCAGGACAGACAGTGCCACCCAGAAGGCGCGTTCCGGCTGATAAGTCATCCAGAAGATAAAGACAGCTAGTGCAATGATTAATAAAAGGATCACAAACCAGCTGGCACTGCGGTCTGCAAATTTTGCCAGATTGGGTTTTTCACTCTGTGCACGATCCAGCAGGCGGATAACCGATGACAGCATGGTGCTATCGCCGAGCTTGTTGACCTGCATCACCAACGGGCTTTCCACATTGACCGTGCCCGCAATCAGTTCATCATTAGTCTGTTTGCAAAGTGGCATACTTTCCCCGGTTAACAGGGACTCGTTAACGCTACTTTTTCCGTTAATCACAATACCATCAGCCGGTATGATTTCACCCGGTTTGACCAATACCTTATCGCCTAATGCAAGTTCATTGGCAACGATAACGGTTTGAGTTTCATTGCCATCCTGATCAAGGTCAAGGCGGGTTGCTGCTTCGGGTAACAAGCGAACCAGTTCGTCCGCCACCTGCCCGGCTTTGTGGCGTGCGCCCATTTCAAGGAAGCGCCCCAGTAACAGGAAAAAAATAAACATGACGACCGAGTCAAAATAGGTTTCCCCGCTGTGGCTCAACGTTGCCCAGACGCTGGCAATATAAGCGCTACCGATAGCCAGTGACACAGGTACATCCATGCCAAACACGCCACGTTTCAGGTCACGCCAGGCTGAGGTAAAAAAAGGGCGTGCTGAATACAAGACCACGGGGGTGGTAATAATCAGGCTAATCCAGCGTAAAAAATTGTGCATGGAAGCGGACATATCGGAACCTTCACCGACGTACATGGCAACCGAGGGCATCATCACCTGCATCATCCCAAGGCCTGCAATCGCGATGCGCCGCAGTGCTGCTGATTTTTCTTTTTTGTGCAGGGTTTCCATGCGCCCAGGATCAAAGGGATGCGCATTGTAGCCAATATCTGCAATTGCTGTTAAGACATCACTGAGCTTGATTTTATCGTTGTCCCAGGTCAGGCTGGCGCGGTGGGTTGAATAGTTGACACGAAAATCAAGCACACCATCCAGTTGTTTGACATGGCGTTCATTGAGCCAGACACAGGCGGCGCAAACGATACCTTCAAGTATCAGTGAAGCTTCGCGGACTGAACCTGATTGCGCCTGAACAAAACTTTGTTGTAATGATTCATTATCATACACCTGTAATTCTGCGGGAATCAGATCCGAAGGTTTTTCTGATTTTTCGGTACGGTGCTGATAAAAATCAGTCAGTCCATTATCGACAATCGCCTGCGCAACAGCCTCGCAGCCAGTGCAACACATGGGTTCTTTTTTATGATTGATTTCAACCGAGTAAGATGCACCTGGCGGAACAGGCAAGCCACAATGAAAGCAGGTTTTGCTCATCAATTAATAACACTCAGCGCGTCATTTTCTCGTCAACATCGGGTTCGCCATCAATACATTCCGGTATCACCAGCTTACCGTCAACCAGCTTGCCTACTTCGGTTTCACCTTTAATTTCGTGCTCTAATGGTTCACCATCTGCGACGGGTTTTTTAACCAGTACCTTCATTGACCAGCAACCCGGCAAACCGAGTTTAAGGGTAGTCTGGTAGTTTCCTGGCTTGTCGGTTTCCTTGAGTTGATAATGTTGATCATAGGCCATACCCGATGAACGCCTGAACTCAATGCTAACATCCGCGCTACTGATAGGCTTACCTGTTTTATCCGCAACGTTTAATGCAAAGGTGGCATCCTGCTTGACGACAGGTGTTTTCAGCCAACCACCAGAAACTTTCCAGCCACGTTTTCTTTGTTTTTCTAATTTCTTAACATATTGGTTATATTGATGTTCTTCATCCTGTAAATCATTGGAGACAGTTCCGGTAAACTCGGAGCTGATATTTTTGCCAATTTCATCACTCACACCTTCAGGCAAAATCAATTTGGCAAGTCCACCACCCAGCCCACCTGTCGCAAAGGATATGATAATGCTGTCAACCACAGCAATCATCATGAAGAAAACAATAATAAACGCGGGGATCCAGTGCATACCTTTTTTAACGGCATCGGGCCCTTCTATTTGACGACGCTCTTCATGAACGCCGGTAATAATACCCATGCCGTAGGGAATCATCATAAAGAAAGCAAAATGAATGGCAAAGACATCCAGGCCTTCCCAGTGCGTAATCGCAAGCGGGATATAAATCAACAACATCAGCACGGCTGTTGCCAATGCCGCTATTTTCCCACCCCAATGTAATAAACGATGGAAAAAGAAAAACAGTGCAAAAGCCAGTAAGGAGCCAGAGCCTAACGTTGCGACGAGGTTGTAACCAAGCATGTGTTTACCTAAGAATTATCAGGATAATCGGAGCATGATCATACATCAAGGTACGATAAACTGCGATTTAATGTAAATAGGTTCTTTGACCTCACCTTTTTTCGGTGTTAGCACGAATTTGAATTCCGTATTCTTGGAGGTACTTAATTCAGGTTTACGGCGTACTTTCACCATGACACGCAAGCGCTGGTCAGGCTTAAGATTGACTTCCTTGATTTGACCCATGTCTACATCGGCACCTTCCAGCCCCTTAATGGATAAATCGAAACTGGCGTCATACATGGATTTATTATCAACCTTGAGCTCATAGCGATTAAGTATACGACCATCGGAAAGCGTTACGTACAAAGGGCTACGAATTTGCCTTGCAGTACTTTCGATAATTTTATGGCCACTCATACTCCATAGCAGAAAGCCAATTGCGCCCAGTGTAGCCAGGCCATAACCGTAGGTCCTAAGCTTGAAAAAGTGTGTTTTACCATGTTCAAGGCCATTCTCGGATTCATAACGGATCAGTCCGCGCTCCCAGCCACGTGCATCCATGATGGTGTCACAGGCATCGACACATAAGCCACACTGGATACAGGCATATTGCATTCCGTTGCGTATATCAATACCCGTTGGGCAAACCTGAACACAGAGCCCGCAATCAACACAATCACCCACACCCGCTTCATGGCGGGCTTCAATTGTTTTTAAGGCCTTAACAGGTTTTGCACGGCCTTTGGTGCCTTCGCCACGCTCCGGGTCGTAAGTTGGGACCAGGGTATCCTTGTCGATCATGACACTTTGGAAACGTGCATAGGGACACACATGCTGACACACTTTTTCACGCATTAAGCCTGCCGCAATATAGGTTGTCAGCATTAATCCAAAGGCGGTAATGTAAGCGACAGATGGAGCCTGTCCCGTAAAAAATTTGACGACTAATTCTGGCGCATAACCCCAATACAAGACAAAGGTTAAACCTGTCCAAAACGCCAAAAAGAGCCATGAGGCATGTGTCAGCACCTTTTTAACAATTTTTTCACCGTTCCAGGGCTGTTTATCCAGGCGCATGCGTTTAACACGGTCACCCTGTATCAGCTTTTCAATTTCACGAAACGAATCAGTCCAGAGTGTCTGGAAACAAAAATAACCACAAAAAGCCCGGCCAACCAGTGCGGTAGAAAAGAATAATAATACGGCTGCTAAAAACAGCAAAGCAGCCAGCCAGAATATATCCTGTGCATAAATAACCAGGCCAAAGATATAAAACTTCCTGGCGACCATATCAAACAATACTGCCTGGTTAGCACCAACAGGACGCTCCCAGGGAATCCAGGGGAGTAAAAAATAAACGGCGTAAGCCAGATAAAGCACAATGGTTTTGAATGAACGAAAACGCCCTTTTATGGTACGTGGATGTATATGCACTGATTCTGCTACAACAGGGATTGGAAAATCACTCATACTTAATGCTCACTTTATACACAATTAATAATACCCAGTAATCCCGCGGTAGTTTAACCGTAATAGCAGACAAACCGAATTGAAAATTGTCAAT
>CAZPEE010000091.1:0-8594 GCA_964585525.1 uncultured Cocleimonas sp. | reverse complement strand
CTGATGCTGTTCCAGTGACGCTAGTCAGTGTACAAAAAGGCGATGTCGAGGCGACGGTTGCCAACACCCGTGCAGGTACTGTAAAGGCCTGCCGGCGCGCAAAACTGTCACCATCAATGGGTGGGCAAATTAGTTACCTGCCCTTTAAAGAAGGTGATATTGTTAAACAGGGCATGGTATTGCTGCGCATTTGGAATGATGACCTTAAGGCTGATATCAAGCATATTAAAGAGACCATCGTTGTCGCCAGGAACACCGCCAAAGCCAGCTGCCTCCAGGCAAATGTTGCCAAACGTAATGCCGACCGGGCACGTAAGCTGATACGTTCAAAAACAATTTCCAGGGAATCGTACGACCAGGCAAATACCGAAGCACAGGTACGTGCTGCAGAATGCAAAGCTGCTGGTGATAATATAGCCGTAGCGCAAGCCAGTTTAAAGGTTGCTGAAGCGCGTTTGCAGCGCTCCACTTTAGTCGCGCCTTTTAATGGCATTATCGCCAGGATTAACGGTGAGTTGAATGAGTATGTCACACCCTCACCGCCCGGCATCCAAACGCCGCCGGTGATTGATTTGATTGAACCAGGCTGTTTTTACGTGACTGTGCCGATTGATGAAGTGGATGCACCCAAAGTAAAGGTTGGCCTGCCTGCACGTGTTACCCTTGATGCCTGGCGTGGGCGGGTTTTTAAGGCAAAAGTTTCGCGCATTGGTGCCTATGTTATTGACCGCGAGAAACAGGCACGTACGGTTGACATTGAACTAAGGTTTAAAAACCACTCTGATCTTAAAGCACTTCTGGTCGGCTATAGCGCAGATGCTGATATTATTCTGCAAACGCACAGGCATGTTTTACGTATTCCCAGTGAAGCCTTAATGGATGATTCCCACGTCCTGTTATTTAACCCCGAAACACATTTACTGGAAAGAAAAACCATTAAAAAAGGACTCAGCAACTGGAGCTATACCGAAATTTTACAAGGCCTTAAAGCAGGCGACAAACTGGTAACATCGCTGGGCACAGAAGGCGTCAAGGAAGGCGCACTGGCAAAAGACAAAAATAGCGTTGAACAGCTTAAAGACAAAAAAACTAATAACAAACCCGCTGGCAAGCTAAAGGATACATCAGGCATAAAGTCTGAAATTGAAGCTGAGTTTGATGCCTTAATCAATAAAAACACTAAAACCAATGATTAAACTACGCGAAATCTGCCGCTATTTTAAAGTGGGTGATGAGACCGTGCATGCACTGGATCATATTAACCTGGATATTGCGCAAGGTGAATACATTAGCATCATGGGTGCTTCAGGCTCGGGCAAATCTACCTTGCTAAATATGCTGGGTTTGCTGGATGTTGCCAACTCAGGCAGTTATCAATTTGAAGGTAAAGAGCTGACGACGCTTTCTGAAGAAAAACGTGCGACATTTCGCCGCAACAAAATAGGTTTTATTTTCCAATCCTTCCACCTTATTCCACGCCTGACTGCAGCAGGCAACCTGGAATTACCTCTCATGCTGATGGGCATGCCACCAGCCAAACGGCGTAAACGTGTCAACAAAGCGCTACAAGACCTGGGCCTGTCAGGGCGTGCACATCATTTACCCAAACAGCTCTCGGGCGGCCAGCAGCAACGTGTCGCCATTGCACGCGCCATGATCCTCAAGCCACCCTTGTTGCTGGCCGATGAGCCGACAGGTAATCTGGATACACATTCCGGAACCGAGGTAATCAAGGTACTTGAAGCACTCAATGCAAGTGGCGTTACGTTGTTGGTGGTCACCCATGACCTGGATCTCGGTAAACGTGCACAGCGCCAGGTTAAAATGCTCGATGGTAAAATTATCCAGGATCAGCGATCAAGCACAACTCCCGATAAAGCGTCATGAGAATCACAGATACCTTTCGCTTTAGCCGCCTGGCACTGACCGCCTACCCTGCACGCACCGCTTTAATTTTACTCGCGATGTCGATTGGCGTGGCCTCAGTGATCATCCTGACCTCATTGGGCGAAGGTGCCAGGCAATATGTCAAAAACCAATTCCAAATGCTGGGTTCAAACCTGCTCATTGTGCTACCGGGGCGCTCGGAAACCACCGGGGACTTACCACCGCTATTGGGAACATCACCCCATGATTTAACCATTGATGATGCGTTGGCAATAAAACGTAGCCATTCTGTGCAGAACGTGACCCCTGTAGTGGTCGGTGCGGCGCCCGTTTCATTCGGACCAAGGGAACGGGAAGTCATGATTTACGGAGCCAGCCATGAGTTGAAAAATACACTTGACCTTAAACTGCTTAGGGGTCATTTTTTCCCGCCAGATGATCCACGCAATAGTGCTTCCATCTGTGTGCTCGGTGAAAAACTCTATGCCGAATTGTTTGACCGCAACAAACCCATCGGTGAATGGGTGCGCATTGGCGAAAACCGTTTTCGCGTTATTGGCATATTGAGTTCCGAAGGGCAGCCCGTCGGATTTGATATGAGTGATACCGCGATTATCCCGGTAGCAAGCGCACTCACCCTGTTCAACCGGGCTTCGCTGTTTCGTATCATTGTCAAGGCACACAGCAAGGATGCGCTGGAACCGGCTGAAAAGGATATAGTAAAAATCATACGGCAGCGACACAATGGCGACGATGACATCACTGTTATCCGCCAGGATGCCTTAATCGGCACCTTTGATGAAATCTTAAAAACACTCACCTGGGCCGTTGCGGGCATTGCCGCAATTAGCCTGATTGTTGCCGGAATACTGATTATGAACGTGATGCTGGTTTCGGTAAGCCAGCGCAAGGCAGAAATTGGTTTGCTAAAAGCACTGGGTGCACCAACCCGGCAGGTCATGACACTGTTTCTTAGTGAGGCATTGATGCTCTCATTAGCCGGTGGGCTGATCGGTTTAATACTTGGCCTGGCAAGCGCCAGGATAATCAACGTCTGGATACCTGGTTTTCCGGTGCAAACACCGCTGTGGGCAATTATTGCCGCCCTGCTGGTGACACTCGTGACAGGATTATTATTCGGCAGTATCCCGGCAAGGCAGGCCGCCAGGCTGAATCCCGTGCTGGCGCTATCTGGGAAATAAGGACGAAAAATGCGAGCCACCGACTATTCCATACTTGCTTTTTCCAGCCTAAAATTCAGCCGTTTGCGTACCTATCTTACTGCGCTTGGTATCGCAGTTGGAATCGCCGCAGTGGTATTACTCACTGCTTTGGGCGGTGGTGCACAGGAATACATGCTCTCCCAATTCACCCAGTTTGGCGCACATATTATTGCCATTAACCCCGGCAAAACCAGCACCATGGGCATCTCTGGCGCTATTATCAGTAACGTTCGCCCGCTTACTGTGGAAGATGCCAAAAGCCTTAGAAACCTGAAACATATCAAAACCAGCGTACCCGTTGTGCAGGGGAATTTGCCGGTTGAAAGCGGCAACCTTACCCGCTGGACGATGGTGATTGGTGTCAACCATGAAGTGCCTCAAACCTGGAAAATGAAGGTAGCGCAAGGCAGGTTCCTGCCTGCCGAGTTATCAGAACAGGCGCGTAGCCTTGCCGTGATAGGCGACAAGATCAAGCAGGAGCTGTTTCCCCACAACAATCCGCTTGGAAAATTCATCCGTGTCGGTCAGGAGCGCTACCGTGTTATTGGCGTTATGCAGCACAAAGGACAGGTTCTGGGTTTTGATATGGACGATATTGTTTATATTCCGGTTTACCGTGCGATGTCACTTTATAACCGCGAAAGCCTGATGGAAATTGATCTTTTATATGCTGCCGGGCGAGATGAAAAGCCGATTGTCGAACGAATCAAAAAATGCCTGATTAAACGCCATGGCAGCGAAGATTTTACCATTACATCCCAAACCGACATCCTTGGCACCTTAGGCTCAATACTGACCATCTTAACTGCTGTGGTAGCCGGGCTTGGTAGCATTTCCCTGCTGGTAGGCGGTGTTGGCATATTTACCATCATGAGCATCGCGGTAAACGAGCGCATTAAAGAGATCGGACTGTTACGTGCACTTGGTGCATCCAGAAGACAGATAACGCTGCTATTTTTGTTAGAAGCAGCAGTCCTTTCTGGACTTGGCGGTATTGCAGGGATGCTTGCCGGACTAGGAATCGCCTGGTTGTTGCATTTCTTTATTCCCGCCCTGCCCGTAAGCATTTCCTGGAATTATGTCATTCTTGCAGAAATTATTGCCATCATCACCGGCATGATTGCCGGGCTGGTTCCGGCAAGGCGGGCAGCCGCGTTACCACCAGTTGATGCATTGCGTAGCGAATAAATCTTCAGTTCACTATCTGTGCCTTAATTTCAAGAAAATAACTGTCACCCATATGACAGCGTTTTTTACACTATTTGATTAGAATGAATACAACTTTTAAATTTATGGGGTTGGCGGCAGTGTCTAATAAAACCAAACAAAACTTAAAAAACAGCGATACCTGGAAGCGTATACTTTATATGCTTCTGTTTGTGGTTGCTTATGCGGTAGCAGAGTTCTTATTAACCGCAGTTGTTGTCGTGCAGGTGTTTTTTAAATTAATCACCGGATCATTGAACGAACGGTTATTAGTGCTTGGAAAGCAAACATCACAGTATGTATTTGATATTCTGAAATTTTTAACCTTTAATAGCGAGGATATGCCTTTTCCATTTAAAAACTGGCCGGATGAAAAAAGTTAATTTCCTCATTCTTGGCGCTGATGTTAGATAAAAAACATATGGATTCAAACGAACAACAATGAACAAAAAGAAAGCCAAACCTTGATCAATGCAGGGTTAACTTCAACAAAAAATCTCTATCATTAAACTGTGATTATTCGTACTATAATCTGCAAGTTTCGGGTTTATCTCAGTTTACTCAATATGAGTACGAGAGAATAAGCAGAAATGGGGAATATCTAGCCTCTGGGAAATTACAATCAGATACGATTGATAAAGGGAATTTAATGAATTTTACAAAAATAATAAGTGTATGTTTACTTGTAGCAATCTCTTTTGCGGCTCATTCAACTGAAACTACTGAGAAAACCGAGAAAAAACATATTCCCATTTCAATGGGGATAAACCTGAATGAACCACAGTCACAGGTTGCAATCGTAACGCATGCACAAATTACCGCTGACCTGGCGAAATCATTCAGGCCCTTTGATGAAAGTATTTTTAGGCGGGTGAAACAAACCCTTGAAACAAAGGGTGTCAATGCTGTTAATTTCCAGACTGAGGATCCTGTTGTTAATCCTATTTTTACTGACGAATATCTGGATTTACATAATGAAAATATCTATACCATCAACCGAAATCCTCTTGATGATAAGAAAGAAGCAGCATCATTTAACCTTGATAATTACCAAAAACTAGATGGTTTTAAAATCCGCTCCCTGGTAAACCACTTTGCCCAAAAAAGATATCGACAGTTTAGCGAATTTGGCGTTACGGTGAATTTTGATAGGAGCGTATTCCTAAAAAAAGGCAGCACTGTTTACACCACAGGGCTTGAGTCCGCAATTGTTGGCGATGTTCCAGACGGTATTTATCCACTCTATTTTGATGGTGATGTAGAAGTAAAGCTTAAGGGTTTTGCCAAATTTGTACCCTGCCCGGACAAGTACTCGACAGCGAGGAAATGCCTGGACATAAAAATCCCTGAGACCCCATCCGTCGAGGGAATAAAGCTAACCTTCACCGCAAATAATGATACACACCTAAAGAATTTCCACTTGATACTTCCTACCGTTAATCACGAAGAGGTGCTTGCGGGAAAAATTGTCTTTAACCCGGATTACCTAACATATATCAAACCTTTTTCCACATTCAGGGTGATGAATATGCTGCTGGCATCACCTAAATCCCCGTTTGAATGTGTTACAACGTTTGTAAAAAACATCAATGAATATGCAATCCCCAAGAAAAAACTGGAGCGGGAATATTTAGAACATTTTGTTAATATCAAACTACAGGAAAGGCTCAAAAATGCCGGGGCAGAGCCACTTGATATTGAACACGAGTTAAACTGGTTTAAACAATTTAAAAATAAAGACAATGAAACATTTTTCACGGAAGTGGAAATTGAGCTTGTTGAAACAATTGTCAAAAATCTCCTTTCCAGAGAGGGCTATTTAAACCTGCCTGCTATGGATAGCCGAATAGCAGCCAGCCAAAAAGCATTGGTGTCACTCAAGGAAAAACTCATTGTTTTAAGGAAAAAGACCCTGGAGTACAACTGGAATTATGTAAACCCGAATGAAGACTATGGAAATTGTTTAATGAAATTTGCCAGGGCATCAACAGACCGGGCAAAACTAAATGATCAATTTTGGGGAACCTCATACATAACCCCTGAAGAAAAATGGAGAGGCCTACCCTATGAAGTTATTGTAGCTTTAATCAATCAAACGAAATCAAACGTCTGGGTTAATATCCCGCATAATGCTTCTATTTATTATGTGACGGATATGGCAAATTACTTTAAAGAGCATTTGAACAAGGATTCAAAAATATTTCTGGAATTAAGTAATGAAGTATGGAATGGCGGGTTCGCAGGTCAAAAATACTTCACCGGTCTCGCTAAACACCGCTATGAGTATTATGTGACTTCGTTTTTAGATCAGTTTGAAAGCTATCTAAAAACCTCCAATGACAAGGTGGTTGCCTATCAAAACTTCAGAAAAGATTATTTAGACTATTTTTACCAATATAAAAAAGAAATTACCCAGGAACTGGATAATCTTAAGTCCTGCAAAAAACAATCAGACTATGAGCAGTTAATTAAGGACATTAAGTTAACAGATAATGGCCTTAACATATGGGAAATGACAACAACCGGAACAAGCAGGGCCAATCAAGCCTATTCAACACCACTGAAGGATATTTATTTGACAAAGCAAGGGCTTGGTATTGATAAAATCATCCAGCTTGAGACAACAACAGAAAGCTCACTGAGTTGTGAAACACTGGTTGAAAACGATTATGTTGGCGATGATGAATTTATCAAAAACACCAAATACAAAAAAGGCAACTTCTTTGAAAGACTGGCATTAAACATCCCGACCATGAATGCCTACTGGTTAGGCTACACGGGTGCTGCCAAAGGAAAATTAAAAATACAGGTTGAAGATGAAAATGGAGACTATCAAGATGTCTTTGTGGATAGATTCAAATACATAAAAGAACACAAAAGTGAACTGCATAGCCCAGACCTGGTTTATCACTACTCGGGAGATGAAATCAGGGATCTTGAAAAACAATTATTTATTGAATTCAAAAAAGGATGGGATAAAAGAATAAATAGCAATGGTTATTTTGATTTAAAAATGAATGCCAAAATCTATGTATTAAAAAACCTGGATAGAGCCTACAAAGTCATGGCTCAAATGGCATATGTCGACAGATTAAATCATATCGCAAAAATCTGGATTGATTCTGGGATAAATGAAAAAAACCTGATTATCACATTAGCTACAAAGCAGAATAATCCCAACCTAACAAAATTTATGCTTGATTATGCACTCAGAACCAAATCACTAGAAAGAATCGATGCCGTTGCAACACCAGCATACTTCTTTGGTTGTTTCGGCGACTTAAAAAATAAAGATGAAATTATAAAACCTCATAAATTTGGACCGTGCAAAGGGATATCAAAAGGTGTGCTGAATGCAAAAACAGCCGAAGAAATCATCAACATCATCAAAGATCCTGATAACCCAAAGGGTGTTGAAGCAACAAGAAAAGAGTTAATTGCTCAAAAGAACGCTATTAATAGCGTGGATAAAAACATACAGCTTGTCGCCTACGAAGGAGGACATCATCTAGCATTATCGAACCTTGGCAGGAACCAACGAAAATACTTCGACACACACCCTGAATTAAAAAAGGAGAAATTGAAGCTCTTTAAAGAAGCCATTGAGCATAAAGGAATGGGGGAAATAACGAAAAACTTGTATCAAACCTGGCTGGAAGCAGGTGGCACACAATTTAACAACTTCTACATGCCACAATCTTTCCATGAATGGGGTAGTTTAGGGCTGAGTCTTTCTCTTTCAGATAGGACAACCCCTAGATACCTGGCCGCATCTGAATATGCTTCTGTATTTGAAAAGAAAGAAGAACAACAAGAAGAAAAAACTCGAAACAGTCCATAGTTAAGTCACAAGTACAGGTAAAACCATCAACAATCTAATGTCTGGAATGTTGCTTATGGTGTCCCAAATGCTTCCGATGATGACCGGAATGGCGCTTGTGATGCCTGATATGGTGCCTACGATAGCCGTTCGTATAATATTGATGTGGCCTTGTGTAACCATGACGTCCAAAACCATAGGGATTATAGCCATAGCGGGGATAACCATGATCGCTGGAAAATGGATAGCTGTTCGAATAACCATATAAATAAGGCCGGGAAGACGAATAACCAGAACCCTGATAAGCGCTACCGGAATAACAGGCACTTAAAAGGAAAGAGAGTAATAACACAAAAACGATTTTAAGCATGATAAATATCCTGTTGAAAAAGTAATGTCGGAGTAACTACTCAGCGTAATACTGATAACTACCCAGCCTTACTTAATATATAGTACGA
>CAZPEE010000090.1:0-8687 GCA_964585525.1 uncultured Cocleimonas sp. | reverse complement strand
TATTGTTCCTGATGCAGAAAAATGTATTTGATCTCCACCTGTATCAATAGAGTTAAGTGTAATTCTAAATTTAGGAACACCATTCATGGGTTTCCAGCTTAAAGTTGGTGATACTGTAAAAATGTTTTCATATTGTTTTTGAGAAAGAAGTTTTCCAGGCGATAATGGAATGGGTTCAATGTTTTTCCAATCTTGATTATTATCATTTTTGACCGACACTTGATACCAGTTAGATTCCTTTCCATTATCACTTACAATTTTAAACTTCCAGTAACTGGCATTACCATTTACACCAAATAATTTAAACTTAGTGTGAGATGTTGTTCTAGTAATTATATATTTCTCTTTGATAATACCTGCACTAGAAGTAGATGTTTGCCAATGTATTGAGTAACCATTGCCAAAGTTCTTACCATATAAATTCACATATTGATAACTCTTAATTTCAAATTTATACGGAATAATATTCGTAATTTCTGGTATTATTGATGTGGGCGGAGTATCTCCCTTTAATACAGAAAGAACATTATCAAGCTTAGCTTTCGTACCTGAACCAACCCAACCATCAGACGTAAGCCCATATTGACTTTGGAAGATTTTAACCGCATTTTTTGTATTTTTACCCCATTTACCATCAACAACAAGTTTTGGGCTTAGGTTTAACTTTTTGTCAGCATTTAACACCCTTTGCAAATAGCGTACTCGTTCATAGGCCACCTTTGGATTAGTACATCCATCGCACATATTCGCATGACTTGAAAAATAACCCGAAGGTATATCATCAACTGAGCCTGCAAAAGCGATTTGACTCATTCCCAAAACAACAGCGAATAAACCAAGTTTTAAGCTTTTATTACCTCGTTTTCTCAAAACCCCAAACCCAGCCAGCAACAACACAAACCACCAGCCAAACGAGCCACCCCCGCCGGAGCCGCCCAGATTGGTCGTAGGCGGATTTGAACCCGGTGGCGTTGTAGCGGGTGGTGTATCCGCACTGGCTTTGGCAACCACGACCCCAGGGTCAGCCACGTTGCCATTTTTCAACCCGTCGGTATCATTCGTGCCACCGTCTTCAATTTTTAACTGAACACAGTAATCACCCTGCTTTAAGCCTTGCTTGTATTTTGTGTCGCCCGTTGATGGACAAACGCCTTCGCGGATGCGTTGAGCGGAATAAATCGCGTTGTCGCCATTCTCTTTAAACGGTTTCCACTGGTTGCCAATCGCTTTAAGGTAAACCGCATCAGCGGGGATTGGTTTGCTTTGAGGCAGTATGATCAGAGCACTTTTGCCTTGCGCGATACCGGCGATTTCAAAATCATAGATTTCTGTGTTGTTGTTTTTGTAATCTTCCGGTATCTGTGGCAAGCCGGTTGTGTTTATTTTTGCACCGTTCTGGGCTTGCTGGCGGGCGAGGTTACCCAGTTTCAGTTTTGTACCGGGTTCGCTTTGCAGTATGTATTTATCTGCACCACCGGCAGTGGCTGGCAGGCGGTTTGGTTCTGGCACTTTGTCTGTAGTATTCGGTATGCCATCACCATCGCTATCCACAACCGGGGTTGCACCTGCCCTGATTTGTATCTGTGCTTTAACGGTGGTTTGCTTTGCCGGGCTTCCGTTATCTTTTACTGTTACGACGGTCTGGTAGGTTTTTTCTGGCAGCGCAGATGGATCAAACTCAAAGGTTTTGGCATCGGCGGATAAATCATTCAGTACCGCATCGGTTTGGCTCCAGTCATAGCTGAGTGTTTGTGTGGCATTGTCTCTGGCATTGGCGGTTATAATAACATGACCGGCGTTTTTAGTCGCACTACTCACCGGCTTGCCTGACTGTTTGATACTGAGATTGACACTTGGTGCAATATTATTTGCCGAGAGTGTTACCGTGTGTGTTTTGGCAGTTCCTGCTATGGCATTAATGGGTACGCCCAGTTTAAAGACCAGATTACCCTTGCCAGTATTGTTCAAGGCCGGGTTGTCTGCCACCTTGAAGCTAAAGCTGCCTCTGGTGCTACCCTGCTTGATAATGACCTGACCATTTTTTGCAGTATGGTCAGAACCATCATTGGCGACCGTAGTTGCATCGGTATCAATAGTGTAAGGGATGGTTACCGGATAACGCACTGGCTTGCCGCTGAGTTCTACCGTTACTTTTACTGTATCACCGGCACTGGCTGACTGGGAGGTAACAAAGTTAGCCAGTGGCGTGATTTCCAGCGTTTGTTCTATAGACGCTTTATTCCCTGCCTTGTCGGTGACTCTCCAGAGCAGTTGATGCTTGCCCGAAACAAAGCCGGTTGTGGGTATCGCCTGCTCTGCGCCATTGATCAATTCAACGCCTTCGGCTTTTAACTTACCATCAACAGTATCATTTGTGCTTACACCAAAATTATTAATGCCGGTTCGTACACCCGTGGCATTGACTTTAAGCACTGATTTTGCGAGTTTGATTTCTGGCTTGGTGGTATCGGTTACGGTCACTGTCTGGGTGGCTGTTGCGGCATTATTTGCGCTGTCTTTGACCGTCCAGGTAATGGTATGAACCCCAACACTGAATGGACCTTTTTTATCCGGCGTTGCTATTAAGCCACCATCTATCGCATCAGTTGCCGTTGCCTTGCCCAGATCAACTGGCGTGGTTTTACCTGTGGCTTCAATCGTAATATCTGCCGGTGCGCTGATGCTTGGGCCATCGCCATCCTTGACGGTAATGATTTGTTTCGCCGTTGAGGTATTTCCCGAAGCATCCTTTGCCGTCCAGGTGATGGTATGCTTGCCTACGCTGAAGGTGGCAGTTGCATCGGAAGATAATGTCGGTGCATCATCAACCAGGTCAGTTACGGTTGCCTGTCCAATCTCAATTGTGGTTTGTGCGCCTGTTGCGCTAACTGTTTTATCGCCAGGCGTTGTTATTTTCGGTGGCGTGGTATCCACCAGTGTGATGGCCTGGGTAGCCGTGGATGTGTTATTGGCATTGTCTGTTGCTGACCAGTTTATAGTGTGCTGCCCCAGTGGTAATGCTTCTGTGGGTGAGAATGTAACAACAGGCGACGGGTCTTTATTATCCGTAACGGTGGGAGACCCCAGGTCTTGCTTTGTCAGCAAGGTTAATTTATGGCGTGCTTCGATGGTTTTGTCAGCAGGAGCCGTGATGCTGGGTGCAAGCGTATCAGCCGTATCCGTTTTTAAGGAAACAGTGACCGGCTGGGCTGAAAAATCATTACCTGCCGAGGTAAAAGCACTGAAACGGATTTTAGTTGGCGCATTAAAATTGCTGGCAAGCGTAAATTCAACTGTGTAAAGCGTGGTGTCACCGCTGGTTGTACCTGGCCATTTTTTATCTAAATCCGCCCAGGCAATGTTGAATAGTTTATCTGTGGCAGTATCATTATCGCCATTTGCGGCATCTGAAACGATGGCCTGTGCAATCTTCTTTTGAGAATAAACATGGGTAATTTTTGGAGAGCCTAGCTTACTGGAATCAAAATAAAGTTTTAAACCCAGGCCAGTGGTATTCTGTGGACTACTTGCAGCATATTTAACATCAAAACTGATTTTATCACCAGCTTTAACCGAAAAATCCGGCTTGCTGGAAACAATTTTCTGAGTAGCAGCAAAACCTGTCAGCGGCAAAACACACGCGGTTAAAACAAGTTTTTTCATCCAGGCTTTAAGGTTCATTCAATCATCCTTTAATATTTCTACACTTTCTGTGGACAACCAGCAAACTGATACCAGTAACATCCCAAAACACAAAAAATAGCTTCCCCAATTCGTTAGGGACGTGATTTGTTAAATCAAACTGGCTACCTCACAAGGAAATAACCAGATAACCAAGGAAGCTATTGTTTGTATTCTGTTTTTCCAGCTTTTAGGCAAACAATACCGGGGGATACTGCTGCTTTTTGAGCGCATATCAATCTTGCAAAAGCCCCCATAAAACCTGCATTTCCGATAGGAGATAAAACAGTTTTAGAAAAGCGGGTTTTACGGGGTAATACTTGCGTAACAGGCAATTTTGCGTGATTTAGGGTCACGCTTGTTGCTGTGTTGGTATTGCACCACAAAACTTTGTGGATGGGTACTATAACTAGTTACAGGTTTTGTGAAAAAATTTGTATTACATCGGATGAAATCTAAAGATCATAGCTGTGACTGGCGTTGCAAATAAACCTCGTAGGCAGCGTGAATATCTGAGCGGTCGTTTACCTTTAATTTTTCTTTGACATGCTGCCAATGCATATGGGCTGTGCTTTTTGCAAGGTTGTAATGGTTTTGAAAATCGACGACGCGCCCGCCTTTGGCGAGTATTTCAACCAGATCTCTTTCACGTTGTGTCAGGCTGGGGTCTTCCCAGATGATGTATTTTTCTTTTGTCTGATGGAATAACAGCAGGAACAGGGCGGTATCTTCGCCGAGCAGGCTTTGTGCCTTTCCAATCAGGCAAACCTGGATACACTGGTTCTGGTAGTCGATTTTTTGTTGCGGGGTTTCGTGTCTGGCAAACGGTGTTTGCTGTAATTCGTCCATTACGTTGTGCAGTCTGTTTTTAAGCTGCTTGTCACCGGGGTGCAACAGCTTGGTAGCCGATATAAAGAACGGGCTAGCCGTGCTGCGTAACAACTCTTCGGCCCTGTGGTTTTTTTGTAGCACCTCACTGTTTGAATTTAGCAGAAAACAAGGCTCTGTTTGCTGCTCCATAAAATATTCGGCGTAGGATGACTGGTGTTGCCCAAGGCGTAGTTTTTGCCCGAGCTTCCAGGCATTCTGGATAATATTTTTGTTTTCCAACAGATAACGTGGTATTTGCGTTTTTCTATCTGCATCCATGGCGTAATACAGATTCATGGCAACCCAGTATTTGGCTGAGGAATCGCCAATTTTGAAAATGACGGTGTCATCAATGCCTTGCGGCTCCAGCCATTCCCAGAACTTGCTGTTTTTTAACGCTTGCCGGTCAATATGTGTGGATAATGCGTAAGGCTCCTCCGGGTGATACCTGTTTTCGATTTCTGTCCAGGGATCGCAGGCGATATATTCTGTTATGTAGGCATGTACCTGTTCTTCAGTAAAACCATACACCAGCGGGCTAGCAAGTTCCTGGCGGACATCATTCGGGATAACCAGTTCTGCCGTCATGCGGTCACGCAGTGTGATAATGCCTTTCGATGCGCCCGTCGCCTTTACCAGCAGTTCAAGAACATATTGCCACTGATCAATATTGGATACCGTTGCAAAAATAGCGTTCTCAATTTGTTCTTTCATTCTTATCAGGCTCTTATATCAGTTGACGGCTGATGCCAGGCAATTGCAGGATAAACTACCCCGTCACCAGCGATGGGGCATTATTAGTGATTAGTGATACTTAGGAAGCGAGCCTGAAGGCTCACCTCCGTAAAATACAAGCTAACAAAGGGCGGGGGAATAAACCCCCGACAGATTTAATCAGTGAGGCTATCTTCTTACAATCATGGCACCATAGTCAAGGCTATCAGGGTCATTAAAATAATCGGGGATTTCCCACAGCAACTGAAAGCCGTTTTTCTGGTAAAGGCGCAGCTCCGGGTCTCGTGAATAGCCACCTGATGTGCTTGCCAAATAGGTTTTAATACCTTCCTTCTGCTTTTCCTGAAAACGTTTAAAACCGGGAAGGCGGGAACCAAGGCACAGGATGCTACAGCGTTTGCTTTTGATAAAAATATCGTGGTAATGTGCAATCACATGCGCACCCACGCCATAGTTGGCAGCTTCCGGCAAAGCGGACATGCTAACACCATAGGCTATCTGCCCATCCGGATCATGAGTATTTATGATACAACCATTATCTGTTTGCTCATTCCATGATTTTGTCGATATACTATTGACTAATTGTGCAGCAGCGTATCCGATAATTTTGCCGTTCTGATCCTCTGCGACAATACTGCCTTCGGGAAAAACCGATGCGCGTTGTTTGATTTGCCCAGGGGTTGCAGCGGCATCGCCCCAGGCTGTTTGTTCCACCTGGACTACCTGGTCGATGTCTTCTGGCTTCATGGTTCTAATCATTTTTTTGCTCCTGTATCTTTGTTTGAAGGAGCTAATATGATTAATGAAAAACACCGCCTTGGCAGGTAAACGAAAGTGTAATGATTGTGTATTCCTTAAAACCTGTATCCGTGACTTCTCTACGGAATAGATCGTAAGCCCATGATTCATCAAGGAATCAGGTAAAATATTTAACGTGTTGATTGGTGAAAAAAATGACAATGCAAATAATCCACACTCCGCCACTTGATAAATACAATGACTTGTCATCTGGAAAGTTATTAAAAACATTATTTGAAGCGGGTGACTGGACAATCAGGCAAGTAGCTGATGAACTATTTGTGACTGAAGACAGCGTTAAAAGCTGGTTATATAGGGGTGTGAGTCCAAGGGGTGAAAACCGCTACAAGCTCATACGGATGATTTATCAATTCTCATCCGAGGATGAAATAGCGCAGGAATGGGTGCGGGCATTAGAAAAATCCTGGATGCAGGGACGCATCAAGCATAATCCCAAAGGCATCGAAAAGGATATAAATATTGAAGAGAACATAAATAATGAAAAGGATATCAATAAAAATGCCATAAAACATGGACAAAACGGGATGGATGAAGAAACCCAAAAGCGTCTGAAAACGCTGCTCTATCTTGCCGCTTCTTTCTTGTTCGTGCTGGTTGTCGTCAATGCCTATTCAAAAGGGACGAATCTGTTTTATTCTATGCTCCAGAGTATGCTTATTGTCGCAACAGTAGCCCCACTTACCTGCATGTTATGGCTTGCCGCCATAAATAAACTGCAAACCATCGTTATCTGGTTCAGCCTGAAAACTTTTGTACTCGGGTCGTTATTGATTATTTATTTTGATTTTTTCCCGAATGAAGCACTACATGGCCGGCTGGCAGCCAGTATGGTCATATTGCCACTGGTTTTGCTAATGTTTTATAACGCGACGTACCTGATATTGTACACGTTACGAATGGTGTTATACCGGTTAGATCATAAACACAGGATTATGCGAACGCTCATGCGTCCGTTTATCCGTTATCGTAAAAATTTCATGCGTCTGCTGGAATTGCGCTGGCTTTTCCCCGTGGCGAGTTTTGCGATTCTGGCGGTGGCAAACCTTACTTTGTTATTACCCGGACTTGGCTTTATTATGAAGTAACTACTCAGCTTACCCCCTTATTTGCGCCCACTCTGCGTCACCCACATGGTAGTAGGCGAGGTGCGTGAGCAGGGATCGGAAGCTTTGGAAGTATCATTTACACGTGTAAAATGCGCATTTTAATGGAGGAAGCCCTTCATAAATCCACATGCTAATACACAATCATCCCCACCAATTGTAAGAAGTGTGGGTCAGCTTTACACTTTTGATACACTTTCAATCACCTGACCACCATGTAAAAAACCATAATGATAATACTCCCTTAACCAACGTGGAGTATTACCATGCCAATGATTATTCAAGGTGTTCCTTGTGATCATCAAATCAAAAAAATCTTTTCACCTGTTTATCAACGTCAAATAACACAGCTGACTTGCATCCTCCCTGGTGGTGGTTGTGTTTATTACCGTGCCAATAAGGGTGATGTTTGCCCCTTTTGTGCTTTTCCAGCAGCTACACGGGAGTTAATCAAAGGGCCGGGGCATGAGCATTCATTTGAATCCTGGACGCTTGGTACAGAGACCTACCAACAAATGTACAAAGCACTCACCAGTGAAGCAGAAGATGCTGAAAAAATTGCAATTTTCAATGGCGGAAGTTTTTTTCCAAACTCGGAACTGCCTGACGAATTTCAGCATTATGTTTATGAAGACATTGCTGCACGCCCTACTGTGAAACAACTGATGGTGGAGTCCTGTCCCTCCTTTATCGCAGAGAAAAAACTTTTGCAGGCAAAAGAAATTCTGGGAAGCACCGACTTGATGGTGGGCATTGGCTTTGAAAGCCAGGATGATTATGTACGCAATACCTTATTGAAGAAAGGTGTCGATAAAAACCTTTTTGAGAAAAAAGTCAACATGATGCAAAGGCTGGGAATACAGGTTTTTGTCTATGCTTTTTTGAAAGCACCTGGGCTAACCGAGAAAGAGGCTCTGGAAGAAACACTGAAAACAATCCAGTACCTGCATAATCTCGGGGTTGATGAAATCGCCTTGTCCTGTGCATTCGTGCCACCGGGAACATATCTGGAAGAAAAATACAAGAAAGGAGAATTCAGGCCACCCTGGTTATGGACCATTCTGGAGATTATAAAAGCAGCCCAGAAAAACAACTGGCCATTGTCGGTAGGCGGTTTTGAGGATTACCCGCCTCCGGTCGCCATACCTAATAACTGCCCGGAATGCGACGATAACCTATATGGTTTATTTGATCATTACCGGCAACAGGGAAAAGTTCCATCAGATACAGATTATCGTTGTAGCTGTCACACCATCTGGAATAATAATTTTTGCAGCTAATTAAAAACGCTTCGGTGCTTGTCATTCTACATGACAACAATCGGGGGATAATGCTTGTTTTCTAGGATTTGTTACAAAATACCCGTAAAACCGCTTGCCGATAGGAGACAATTTTAATACAAGCCAGAGGCGGTTTTACGGGTTATTGGGCTTTGGTTTCCATAACCAGGCGACCATCTTCCACCCATGCTAGTAATTG
>CAZPEE010000089.1:0-8695 GCA_964585525.1 uncultured Cocleimonas sp. | reverse complement strand
AGATCCTGATTAAGTCGATTATAATTTAGCAAGCTAAAAATAATTGGACTTGATCAGGGTCTCTTTAGCCTGCACCCTGCTCCCGCATGGCTTCTGAAATCGTGTAGCCATAGCTACAATCGACTTCCCTGCGTACACGTAATAAACCATTTACACCAGAGTCAGCCATGATTACGGATAGTGGGGTGTTTTTCCGGAAACGCCTGTGTGGCTTTCTGAGCCATAACAAACGCATTTTATCGCTGAACGGAAAAGTGGTACGCAAGGCTTCTGAAATCCCAACGATATGATCAATACGGGCCATTAAATCATCACTGAGTGGAAAAGTTTTCTCACCCATCCTGTAGCTCTGCAAATGACGCGTTTTAATAGCATCTGTCAGCCCTAAAATTGCCAATATCTGTTCGTTGGATAATTTCCAGCTATCCAGGTAAGACACAACTGCCTGGGTAATACTTAACATGTCTTCGTCGCTATACTGTTTTTTTGCTTGATTACTCATGCGTTTCACGTGTCCTTTCTGGGTGGTTTCAAAGAATCCAGAGACACAACATTGGTCTTTTCTGGTTCATCTGCATATTGAGGCCGCTCGTTAAGTTCTACACCGGCTTCCCTGGCAATTTCTTGTTCGCGTGCCGCAATCAGGCCGAAGCACATTTTTACATCTTCAATGGTTGCATCGGTTAAGGGTGACTTCAGTGCAGAACTTGCAGGTGTAACATCTTTAATGACATTAGCCAGTGTTTTGCGCATAGCGACCAAGACACGTTTTTCTTTGGTAAAATGAATCGGGTTGTCAGACATGGTTTTAATCCGTGACAAAATCAAAGGCCTAGTTTACTTGTTTTTTAACTGTAAAACTAATTTCCTTGCTAAAGGCAACGCTAATACACACTATTTTAATAGTAATTGCATCCAGCGCATCACCTACCTATTATAAGCATCCGTTTATTTGTTACAAAAACTTGTTGAGTAAAACCTATGCGACCAGCACATTTAAGTACCGTCCTTGACCAGGAGTATAAAGGCGCCCAGGATGGTAGTCACACACCTGTCATGCTCTGGGGGCCACCTGGCGTGGGTAAATCAGATTTGATTGCACAGATTGGTGAACGCCATAATGCACCGGTGATTGATGTACGCCTGTCACAAATGGAACCGAGTGACCTTCGCGGTATTCCATTCAGGGAAAGCAATCATGGCAACCATTCTGTTGAATGGGCAATTCCCTCCATGTTGCCTGATGAAAAAAGACATGGTTCGCAAGGCATCCTGTTCCTGGATGAAATTACCTCCGCCGTTCCGAGTGTTTCTGCAGCAGCCTACCAGCTTATACTTGATCGCCGACTTGGTGACTATCGCGTACCCGATGGCTGGGCAATTTTCGCCGCAGGCAATCGTCAGGGAGACCGTGGTGTCACTTATACCATGCCCTCCCCTTTGGCTAACCGCTTTTCACATTATGAGGTTGATATTAACCTGGATGACTGGGTAGGCTGGGCTTATAAACATCATATTGATGAAAAAATCATCGCTTTTTTACGTTTTCGCCCGGAACTGCTGTTTGATTTTGACCCGGCACATAACCCGGTGGCCTTCCCCTCCCCACGCTCCTGGCAGTTTGCACACCAGGCTTTACAGAAATTTACCGAAACACCGCATCTGTTATTAGGCACATTGCAAGCCTGCGTTGGCGCAGCTGCCGGCATTGAATTAAAGGCATTTATCGACAGTATGGATCAAATGCCGGATTTAGATGCCATTTTACGCGGAGAAGACATAAAAGCGCCCAAAGAAATCGACCTCCAATATGCTGTTGCAACAGCACTGGTCGGACGAGCAATCCGCGCCAGGGAAACGGACCAAGCCACAAACACCTACGGGCATATCCTCAATTACGCCAATGCTTTTCGCCAAAAAGAAATGGGGGTCATGCTGGTCTCCGACATGTTACGTGCCATCGGTGATGACCTGTTTAGCGTGCCCGAGTTTGCACAGTGGGCAAGCAGCATTGGCGATATTATGCTTTATGATTAAACACCATGCCTGATTCCGACCTGCAAGCCATTGAAAACAAGCTGACCGCTGCACGTACCAAACTGATCCTGGATAAACCCTTCCTTGGCGCGCTGGTATTACGCTTGCCGATGCAGGCAGCAGACCCCGCCTGGTGCATGACCACAGGCACCGATGCACGCAAGTTTTACTATAATCCTGACTTTATCGACTCACTAAAACCCGCCGAGACACAATTTATCCTGGCGCATGAAGCGCTGCACTGCGCACTCTCCCATTTTGCGCGCCGCGAACACCGCGTCAAGCACCGCTGGGATCTTGCCTGCGACTATGCAATCAACCCGATTTTACTTGAAGAAGGTTTAACGCCTCCGCCGGGCATTTTGCACATGAAGCAATATGAAGGCATGAGCGCCGAGGAAATTTACCCGCTGATTGCCGATAACGACATGAGCGAAACACTCGACCAACACCTTTATGACAAGGAAGACCAGTTTGCCGAAGGCGGACAGGACAGCAGTGATAACCCGCTGGATCATGACAATAAAGGCGACAAACCACCCGAGGAATCATCATCGCAAGAACAATCCGGTGGTGGTTCCACAGGGCAACAGGAAAAACAAAACGATGCCTCCGGGAAGCAGGAATTTGACGAAAACGCCGGTGGCAGCGAAGCCCCCCCTCCCCCACTGGAACAGTCAGAAGCAGAAGAACTTAGTATACAATGGCAACAACGCCTTGCCGGAGCCGCGCAACAGGCTCAGCAGGCGGGCAAACTAAGCGGCGTCATGAAACGCCTGGTTGACCGCCTGCTACAACCCAACCTGCCCTGGCGCATGTTACTGGCACGCTACATGACCGCTGTGGCACGGGATGATTACAGTTACACGCGACCATCCACACGCCGTGGCGACCCTGCCATTTTCCCTACACTGAAAAGCGCTGAAATCAACGTGCTGGTGGCACTGGATGTCAGCGGTTCGGTCAGCGATAAAGAACTCAATGAATGCTTGTCGGAAATCAATGCCATCAAGGGTCAAATGCGCGCCAGAATCATACTGGTCGCCTGTGATTCCGATATTATAGAAGGCTACCCACAGGTCTTTGAACCCTGGGAAGAAGTCACCCTGCCGGATACCGTTTTAGGCGGTGGCACCACCGATTTCCGCCCGGTGTTTAACTGGGTTAGCCAGCAGGACAAACAACCGGATTCACTGGTTTATTTTACCGATGCACAGGGAGCCTTTCCACTTGAACCCAACTACCCGGTCGTTTGGCTGATAAAAGGGAAAGGTGAGGTTCCCTGGGGACAACGCGTGCAACTTAATTGAGGTTAATCCAAAATGGATAATCAACACATGGTTACAAGCACCAAAAACTGGTTAAGCAGTTTTATCATCGAACATAATATCTGCCCCTTTGCCAAACGGGTTTATGATAACGATAGTATTGATTACTGCGTCATCCACAGTGATGTTTTGCAAACACAATTGGAAGGGTTGATCGAAACCTGTGAAAAACTGGATTCTGATCAGTCTTTTGAAACCAGCCTGCTTATTTATCCCCAGGGACTAGAAGCGTTTGACGATTATCTGGATTTTCTGGAACTTGCGAATGCGCTGTTACACAAACAAGGCTACGAAGGTATTTATCAGCTAGCCAGTTTCCATCCTGAGTATTGCTTTGAAAGGGCAGATAGCGATGACCCTGCAAATTTTACCAACCGTTCACCCTACCCCATGTTGCATTTGATCCGTGAAGACAGCCTTGAAAAAGCACTGGAACATTATCCGAATCCTGAAAATATACCGCTACGCAATATCGACTATTTGCGAAAAATGGGTACTGACCGGGTGCGGGACATTGCGGCGCAGTGCTAGTACTCCATCAATATTGGTTTGATGGAGTACTAGGCACACAGCCCGGATTAAGCCGTAACAGCATCCAGCAGCCCGGATACTTTTAATAACACCAGCAACACGGCAAGCGGCGCAATAAAACGGGTTAAAAACAGCCATAATGTATAGGCAAGCTGGTTCATTGCCAATTCATCCCTGGAACTTTTTTGGTGCATCACCCAGCCTGCGAAGATAGCAATCAACATGCCGCCAAGGGGAAGCATGATGTTTGATGTCAGGTAATCCATCCAGTCAAAGAACGTTTTACCAGCCAGCTTATCATCACTAAGCAGGTTAAATGAAAGCACAGAACCGATACCGAGTAGCCATGATAAGCCACCCACCAGCCAGGTTGCGCCGACACGGGAAATAGCTCTTTTTTCTGTTAACCTTGCCACAGCCGGCTCAATCAATGAAATCGCAGAACTGAGTGCGGCGAATACCAAAAGCAAAAAGAAAATACCCGCAAACAGGGCGCTATAAGGCATATCGCCAAATGCGATGGGCAAGGTGGTAAAAATCAGCCCTGGCCCGGATGAGGGCTCCAGACCATGCGAGAATACAATCGGAAAAATGGCCAGGCCTGCCAGTAAAGCAACTACCGTATCAGCCAGCGCAATGGTAATAGTAGTAGCACCGATAGAGACATTGTTTGGCAAATAAGCACCGTAAGCCATGATAGCACCCATGCCCAGGCTCAAGGTAAAGAAAGCGTGTCCCATGGCGGTCAGCACTGCTGCACCACTTAATTTACTAAAATCCGGGGAGAACATGAAATTTACCGCTTTCATGAATTCGCCATTTTGCATGGCATAACCTACCATCAGGATCAGCATGACAAAGAGCGCAGGCATTAAAATAGTGACTGCTTTTTCAAGTCCACCACGAACACCACGCGCAACAATAACAATGGTCATTATGGTAAATACGGTATGCCAGCCCAGTAAACTCGACCATGAGCCTAATAAACTGCTAAAATGATTGCCTGCAGCTTCTGCTGAAATACCTGAAAAAACGCCGCGCAAAGCATCCACAAAATAGGACAAGGCCCAGCCAGCGATAACACTGTAATAAGAAAAAATCATGATACCGGCGGTGATACCCATCCAGCCCAGCATTTTCCACTGTCTTGAAGCACCCTCTTGTCGTGCTAAATCTTCCATCGTATTGACCGGGTTTTCATGGCCACGCCGTCCCAGCATAATTTCGGCCATCATGATAGGAATGCCTATCCCGGCAATACACAGCAAATAAACCAGTACAAATGCACCGCCACCGTTTTCGCCTGTGATATAGGGGAATTTCCAGATATTACCTAATCCAACAGCAGACCCGGTTGCTGCCAAAATAAAGGCAAATTTGCCCGACCAGCTGCCCTGTTTTGATACAGATAAAGATGAGGATTGATTATTTTCAGACATGGTAGTGTTACACAAAAATAAATTCGCGATAATTTAACATAAAAACGCTCAAAATGCTTAATCTGGATAAGACTATGGTTCCTGAATATAGCTTCGCTGGGCGTTGAAATATTTTGGCCGGATAATTTCTTTACGTAAATTAAGCAGTGTCTCAAAAGGCATATCAACCGAGAAAGCATTAACAAGCCATTTTGGCAAATTTCCCCCTGGATCAACACGCATTTCATAGACGATATGGATTAAGTCTTTGCTTCGAGGGGTTAAAATCCACCTGCCCTGCATATCAATAATGCGTAAAAACCCCGGTTTGCGTTTGATAAAACCAGGTACAGATTTGATGGTGATAATAACCCGCCGGGTCTGTTTGTTTTGGGATAATTGTGCAAGAGAAATTGAATCCCGGTTTATGAACGGCCATGGCAAATCAGTCACAACATACACATAAGAAGCTTGATAATTGACTTTTTTGAGTATTTTCGCGCTTTTGGTTTCATACATCCAGCGTGGCATAGCGGGAACATCTTCGAGTAAGGCGACAATCGCTGTCAGAGTACTTTTAACAACTACTTCGCCTTTAAAGGTTTTGATACGTGTGCTTTTGTTAGTGTTTTCATAAATACTGATGCCTTGTTGTTGCTTTATCAAGTGCCATTGAAATTTTGCTTCAGTGATAGCGCCCGGTAACAAGGCAACAACCAAAAGCATAGAGGGAAGAAAAAAGGAATTCATGACATTGAGTATAGATGATCTATTCCTGTTCAGACTATCGTCATATTCAACATGTTATGCTTGCGAAAATTAAACACTAACAAAAATTAAACACTAACAAACAGGAATAACAGGATTAAATATGAATAAAAGCAAACAGTTACTTTTTAGCACACTGTGCTCAGCGTTACTTTTAAATGGTTGTTCCCAGCAACAAGTCGTCAATGGCACGGTTGCGGTTGCAAAATTGCCGGTAAAAGCTGCAGGCGCAGCAGCAGGAGCAGCTGGAAGCGTTGTTGGTGGAACGGTTGGTGGTGTCGTTGGTGGTAGTATCGGCCGTAAGATTGGTAGTGCTGCTGGTGGTTCGATTGGACGTGCTGCAGTACCTGATTTATAAACGTATCAATTCTCTATTTGATAGCTTTTAAGGTATTCAAGCACTGCTTGCTGTGAGCCACTGAATCTAATCCTGTGCTGCTTTTTTGAAATCTGATAATCGTACATGGGATCATAATAATCAAACAATAGCGCATTAACCAGTGGGTCAAAACCCTCCAGTTTTTTGCTTGTTTTGTATTGCCCAAGTGCTTCCTGCATGGTTTCCCTGGCCTGTTGATAACGAACCCCGCCAAGGCGTTTCTGGATTTTTTCAAGACTTGCCAGTAAATGTGCAGAAAGATGGCTGAACGCCAGTTCCTGGTCATTCTCATCCTGTTCTAAAAACTGCTGGTGAATATCCAGCACATATTCCTGTATGCTGATTTTATTGCGTTCATCATCAGACACATCCAGTTTAACAATCGGTGCCTGTTGCATCGCATCATAAAGGCTTTGTGGTATGCCCACTGAACCGATATTGCGGCCTTCATCTTCAACCACAATAAAATCGTAAGCGGCGTGTTCTGCCTTGAGTAACTGGATAGCGAGCGCATTTTCAAAATTGATCTGTGTAGGCTGGGGCGTGGCTGTAGGGCCAAAGGCAGAACCACGATGGTTTGCCAAGCCCTCAAGATCAAGGCTGTTAGGCAATGTTTTCAGGACGCGGGTTTTGCCCGAGCCGGTACGTCCGCCAAGGATTACAATGGGTAGCTTCCCGGCGATCCTGTCAATTGAATCGAGCAAAAAACGCCGCATGGCTTTATAACCACCCGTTACTCGCGGGTAGTCAATGCCGGTTTCATCCTCAATCCACTGCTGGCTAATCTGTGAACGTAGCCCGCCGCGAAAGCAATACAAAACGCCATCCGGGTTGTTATTGAAAAACCCGGCCCAGTCCTTTTTACGCTGTTTTTGTAATACTTCGGGAATAAGTTCTGCGCCTAGTAAAATAGCAGCATCCTGCCCCTGTTCTTTATAGCGGATACCAACGGCTTCACGTTCTGCATCGCTCATCAGTGGAATATTCACGGCACCTGGAAAAGCACCCTGCTCAAATTCAACCGGCGCACGCACATCCAGCATGGGTGTATCATGGATAAACAGGGAGGCAAGATCATCGACCTCGGCATGTTCACCTTCGGGAAGACCTTTTAGTCTGAGTTTACTCATCGAATGTTGATCAGGGGTTGACCTGGATTGGTTGCTTTTAAATTGCCTATTGGATGCAGATCCAGGCCTGCCTGCCTGGTGATTTGCAAAAAGTCGGCTTCACCGGATTCATCCACACAAACGAGCAGGCCACCACTGGTTTGTGGGTCACACATAATGGCTTGTTGCGTATCATCCATGTCACTTAAACAATGCCCATAGCTGTCAAAATTACGTGCTGCGCCACCAGGGGAACAACCCTGCTGTAGATAATCCAAGACATGTGGCAGGATGGGCAAGTCTGCAAAACTGATCTCTGCCTGCAAGCCACTTCCCTCACAGATTTCCCGTAAATGACCGCCCATGCCAAAACCGGTGACATCGGTCAATGCTGTCACACAGGCCAGTTCAGCTAATGCTGTACCGATAGTGTTGAGCTTACACATTGAATCCGGGGCAATGTGGGCGTGCTCCGGCTGAATCAACTTCTTCTTTTGCGCGGTCGATAAAATTCCGACACCCAAAGGTTTGGTTAGGTAAAGTTTATTGCCAGCCCTTGCGGTATTGTTTTGTTTCACTTTGCCGGTGGCAACCGTACCCGTCACAGCCAATCCAAAAATGGGTTCTGGCGCATCAATACTATGCCCACCGGCAAGAACCATGCCGGCATCGGCACATGCCTTACGGCCTCCTTCCAGAACCTGCTGCCCGACTTCTGCCGGTAATTTATCCAGCGGCCAGCCAAAGATGGCAATAGCCATAACAGGCTTGCCTCCCATCGCGTAAATATCGCTGATGGCATTGGTCGCTGCAATGCGCCCAAAGGTAAACGGATCATCCACAATCGGCATAAAAAAGTCCGTGGTACTGATAATCGCTGTACCATTGCCAAGGTCGTAAACAGCGGCATCATCACGACTACTGTTGCCCACTAACAGTGCATCATCAACCATCGCAGGCAATTGGCTTTTTAGCATCACATCCAGTACTGCCGGTGATATTTTGCAGCCACAACCGGAGCCGTGGCTGTATTCGGTCATTTTTATGGTTTCCATACGCTTGTCATTCTTATCTCATCACAAGCAAGAATTAAACCACAGATTGATTCTGTTAGGTACAATTATA
>CAZPEE010000088.1:7597-8701 GCA_964585525.1 uncultured Cocleimonas sp. | reverse complement strand
AGTATTCAATCAGTCGTTTCATGGTGATTTAGTCAGTAGCGAGTCGCAACAACCCGCAAAAGTCACCAGTTATGCAACCTCTATTAAAACAGGCATAGGTTCTCATGCTTTTAGTTTAATAAACCGTACGGCGAATCCCCAATCAATAAACCTCCGTTTTAATAATTGGCTACCTTCTGGTTTAACATGGCATTTGTGGGATATCGGTAATGACTATTCAACACAGGACACAAGTTGGGTCGATTTAAACAATGGTAACTTTATTTTATCGCCTTATTCCGTCAATCTTTTTATCGAAAAAAATTAAAAGCAAACTAGCCCGGATATTTCATGAAGGCGGTCACAATATTGTAAATAATCCTAGTAATTCTAATGGTTATATTAAAAAACAACAGATTCTAAAAGTTACAATTTGTACCTGATGGTTTTAATACTAATGCGAGACCAGGATTGACCCAATAAACTAATAGTTCAATTCAAGCTCGGGTAGTGCTTTATTTTGCGTACTTAAATAAAGTGTCTGACTGCCTCTTTCGTCTTCATCAACATCGGTAACTTTGATGTTGATGCCAATTTTATTGCCTGTTTTGGGCGTGCGTTTGCCGTGATAAATCTCTGACCAGGGGATTGCGACGTTTAAGATGTAACCTAAGGTTGTTCTCGTCAGGTGTGTTTGTGAGCCGTTGTTGTTAATCGTGTTAATGTTGTCAAAAGGGCTGAAAACATACGTTTTGGCGATACTTTTATCTTCTTCTTTATCTTTATCTTCTTCGTTAACACTCGTGTTGGTATCGTTGCTGGAGTCCGTATCCGCTTCTTTTTCAGCAGATGAGATGGTGATGAATTTTTTGTTATCGTTTGTTTCGGTGTCTTTGCTGGCATCCAGTGTGAGTAATAACTCATCGCCTTTTTCAAGATCATCATCTCTCACTGAAAAACTTAAATAAAGATGGCTGGAATCCCAGTTGGCTTGCCAGTTGAGGCTGATGTCGCTGATGCTGGTGTTTTGGGAAGCCGGTTTTAGCAGGCGGTTTCTGCTCATGTCCCAGATTTGGTAAGGTAGTTTGGCATAACGGATGCCGATGGTTTCATCGTTTTTCCTGG
>CAZPEE010000088.1:0-7497 GCA_964585525.1 uncultured Cocleimonas sp. | reverse complement strand
ATGTAGCGGATGATGGATTGCATGCCCCATTTGGAGGTCTTGTCCATCATCAGCTCAAATACGTCGTCCACTGTTTTGGCTTTGCGTAGTTTTTTGGGGTGTGCTGAAACATAAGGGCCAATAGCGATGGCATCGGTATGTTTATAGGCATCCTCAAAAGATAAAATCTGGCTCGACATATTCTGGTTGCTTGCCCAGCTGCCAAGCGTGCGCACTAGCCGGGTTTCATCGTTGAATACATCTTCCCAGATTTTGAAGGTTTGTACGCTGCGGCGTGAATACCATTTATAGCCTGCCAGTGATTTATTGTCATCCAGCCCCGCTTCCATACCTTTTTCGATCGCATAATCGTGATGAATAAAAATCGGGTTCCAGACTTCATTACTGTATTCGATATAGGCTTTCAATTCAGGATTAAGGTGTGCCTTGACGTATTCGGCGAACTTGCGGATATAATCGTCACTGGCTTTGTAGGGCATGGAAAACCACGGGTCGGCCCTGACCTGGTTAGCCAGCGCCACCATGATCTCAACGGGCCCGCCACGCGAGCCATATTTTCCGCCCCAGCTTGCCTTGCTCATGTGGTTGCGATCTTCCCAGTTTTGCACCGGGTTGCGGGTCATGCCCGACATGTTCATGAAGCGAATGACCTGAAAGTCTTTCATAAAGGCAAGGTAATCCGGGTTGAACAGGATGGTATCGTCATGTTCTTCAAAGGCGAGGTATTTTTTCTTGCCGCACTCGCTGGCAGATTTTACGCGAATATGCGGTTTACCCTTGCAAATCCCACCTTCTGGCAAAATACGAATATTGCGGATATAGTTATCCGGTGTGGTTTTTTTGATGAACAGGGAAGCATTGAGGATATGATCCTTGCCTGCCTTGATTTCGATAACATCCTTGCCGGGGCGGTGTACGATCAAGCGTGCATCATTGCCGTAGAAAATCTCACCTTCACCATCATAAAGCACGGTAAAAAAGCCGTCTTCTATGGTGCCTTCGGGCAGGCGGTTAAGAAACTTAGTCCCGGCTTTTCCGCCGTTGAGGTTGACAGGCCAGCCATTTTTATCATATTCCACCGCTTTGCTACTACCCCAGGGAATGGTTTCGTTAAAGGGAATGGCTGATTTGAACAGGTTTAAGAACTGTACGCTGGAGGTATCTTCACGGACATCGGCGGTGTTGATACCAAGGATGTCTTGCTGGCCTATTTTAGCGATTTTTTTGGGTAGTTTTTTGCGGATTGTTTTACCCAGTTCCACTGTAGATGGCGGCGTAGCAGGTGGAATATTAAAGGCTTTATGTTGTTGGTAACGTTTATAGAGGTAGGGGCCAACAGCGACGCTTATCACTACCAGTGCAAATAGAATAATCGTGAGTAAGCGGCGCATAGGGTTTCTTTAAAGGCTAAAAAACGATGGATTATGCGATGTAGACTAGCGTTTAGCAAGCCTCGGTGGTTTGCCGGATGACAGGATCAGGCGGCCAAAGTTACGTGGGTTTTGCCATGCTTTATCATTTTTCGAATGCCAGGCAAGTTTACCATCACGTTCCTTGCCATTGTCATCATCATTGATTTGTACATCAATACCAATCATATGGCCTGCAACGGGCTTAACGCCCAGGGTACGCCAGGGAATAGCGGTTTCGAGTGTATAGCCCCGGTCAGTACGCACCATGGTTTGTTGAATATTGAGGTGGCGTCGATGTGCCGAGTTTTTGCTCATATTGACACTGCCGTCTTTCCAGCGGTAAATGAAATGGAAATCATTTTTGCCATCAAAGCGTGGTGAGCGACTGCCATCCGCATCAATATAGAGTTCGATGGAATCATCACTCCAGGGATTGTAGGAATCACGCACAAACTTGTCATCAATGGTATCTACCCGCACGTACAGGAAATTATTGTCCCAGTGTGTTTGCCAGGTTGCCGAAAGGTCTCGGCCGCCATTGATGTTGCCTCCAACGACATTTTTAATATGTAATGCGGCACTGTTTTTCCATAACTGTCTACCTCTGGCACGGTGAACCACGCCATCCACATTGGCAAGGACGTTATTGGAATGGCCAGGCGATTTTGTCTGTGTGGCTGTATTTGTTCTGGCTGGTTTGTTCTTGATAGGGTTATCCGCGACATGTTCCCAGATAGGTCTATTCGTCGATTTTGCTGTTGTAGCAGAAGCAACGACTGATTTGGCGACACCTGCAGCGGTCTTGGCAACTGTTTTTGCAATAGCATGTGTTGCCTGTTTTTTGGCATTGGCTACGTGGGTTGCCGTGTTTGCGGCGGTTTTAGCTGCCTTGGCAATTTTGGAAGCACGGGCTTTTGCTGCGGCAAGCTGGCGCACTTTATTGGCTTTAGCTTGCGCCAGTTTCGCTGCGTTTGTCTTGGCAGTAGGGACTTTTGTGCCGATTGTTGAGTTGGCTTTTCCTCCGGCTTTGGCAAGTTTTGTGCCTTTCTTGTTTTTTGAAGGAACCAGTGCAAACACATTAGCCATTGGGTTAACCGCTGGTTTTTGCAAGCGGGCATAATGTGAGCTGCTACATGATTTCCACCAACATGGATTCTTGCGTGCAAATTGTAATAGCGCCCGGTGCTTGGGTGCTTTTGAGATTGGCTGGGTGATATATTCCTTGGTTCCCCAGCTACCAAACCATTGGTACGTGCGTGGTGCAGAAAAGTTGACAAATAGTTTTCCGCCATTATCTTTCCAGCCACGCATGAAAACGCTATAAGCTTTTGCCATACGCCAGTCTTTATTGGCTGCAATCATCAATTTGGTGGGATGGGTCTTGGTGCTGCGGCTTTTCCAGTCTACCAGATGTTGGCCACCTTCATAGGCAATCAGGTCAACACCAAATTTTTCTGCAACCTTAGCGTTTTTATGAATCATGCCGAGTACACTGGGAATGGAGTAGCGCTCTTTCGGATCATACATTAGCTTGAATAGTTGGCTGACTGAGCGTGCTTTTTTAGCACTTTTCAGGCTCGGGAAAAAATAGGGTGCAATCGCAACTGCATCAGTTTTTTTATAGGCATTACGGTAGGATAAAAGCATTTCAGACATGCGCGTCCAGCCTGCCCAGCTACCCATAACACGTACAATGCGGTCAGTGCCACCAAACGTCTGTTCCCAGATGTCAAAAATTTGTACGGAACGCAGGGAAAAATATTTGTAACCGGCTTTATCACGGTCACTATCAAGCTGCATTCTCTCACCCATGTCTTTGACATAATGTGCCTGGGTAAAAATGGTGTTCCATGCCTCATTGGTGTATTCCACATAGGCTTTTAGGTTGGGTTTCAAATTGGCTTTTACATATTGTGCGTAACGCCTGACAAAATCATTATTTGCCTTGTGCGGGATATTGAACCAGGGATCAGCATTTAACTTGTTGGCGAGCGCCACCATAATTTCCAGTGGTGCGCCACGCACAGTTGCCTTGCCCCCCCAGGTTGCATTGCTGACTTTAGGGCGTTTGCTCCATTCAGATAGTGGGTTACGGGTAATGCCCGACATATTCATAAAACGAATGACTTTGAAGTCTTTCATGTAATCCAGATAGGCTGGATTAAAAAGCAGGTTTTTATAATGTTTTTCAAAGGATAAAAATTGACCTCGGCGACATTGGTTTTTACGCATTACGCGCCGATAAGGATTGTTTGAACAAACGCCACCAGGCATCAAGACGCGAATATTACGCAAATAATTTTTTTCGTTACTCAATTTAATGATTAATTTAACGCGAAATTCTTTGTCTTTACCTGCGGTAATCTTGATAACGTCTTTACCGCGTTCACGGCTCACCAGTTTGGCATCATCACTATAATCGATCTGGCCTTCACCATCATATAACACGGTGTAAAGACCCTCTGGCACGGTGCCTTTGGGTAATTTATAGAGAAAACGTGTGCCCGCCTGTCCACCGTTTAATTTTTTCGGCCAACCGTCTTTATCATATTCAATTTTTCCTTTGGTGAGCCAGGGGCGCGCCTCCTCGAAAGGGATGGATGTTTTAAATACATCAATAAAAGGGATGCTGGCGTCATCATCCATGACTTCATTACTATTGATGCCAATTGGGGAACGCGTATTGGGTGCAGCAGAAGCAGGGCTTGCTATAACAATAGATAGAAACAATAGTAGTAATAAACTACCCGCTATTTCCATGAATTGAACTGTTTTAGATTGAAGCATTAAAATTCTCATGTTGTTGTTATAACGCTGTTTTTTTTCTGACCTTTAAGGGTTTCGTTAGTTCTTTTTTATTTGACCTGAAACCGGCAATAATAGCGATATGGAAGCATACAGCATGAATACTGAATCAAAGCTGACTAGCCCGGATATTTTATGCCGGGCTAGTACATTTTAAACGCTTGTAATTATATGCTTGACAGCATTGGATGTTTGCCTCACAATGCGCGCTTCTTTTGGCAGAGGGGCTATAGCTCAGCTGGGAGAGCGCTGCAATGGCATTGCAGAGGTCGGCGGTTCGATCCCGCCTAGCTCCACCATTTATTGGATATTGTGTTGTCGCATACATCTGATAAATGAACAGCAGGTAAAGTGTATGTTTTTTATAAAATGTTTTTCCTTGATGGAAACAGGCTTATGAAAACCATTGCGCGCCTCGGTCAAATAATTTTTATCATTGGCTTAATTATGGCGATAATCGGATTAATATTCGGTTTTTGGCATATGTTTCAAGGCCATGATGAATTGGCGAAGAAGTTTTTATTTGCGGTTCCAACCGGTTTTATGTTTTTGTTTACTGGTTTGGCAACTTCTGTTATGTTCTCGCCCCGCGATGACGATGCTGCCCTTAACAAGAAGCGGTCATTGCCAGATGAGTAAACGTGGAAAATAGCGTTACCCGTGTTTTTACTACAAGATATTTTTTGTTTTCGTTGTGAAAGTTCTTGTAAAAAACCACGGCATTTTTAGTAAGTTTGTAAAAAGTGTCCCCATCGTCTAGCGGTTAGGACACCGCCCTTTCACGGCGGTAACCGGGGTTCGAGTCCCCGTGGGGACGCCATTCTTTTTTTCCTATTTCGGGAAAGCAAACTTAGAAAGTTTAGTAAAGTTTGTTAATTCTAATCTGAAATAATCTAAGCCTGAAATACACTATCTTTACCAAAATATTTTTAGTTCAGCTCACTTCAGTATTTTTCATTTCCAAGAAAAATTCCAGCAACGACATTTCTACCTTCTGACATAATTATATTAAAAGTACGGCAGGCAGCTTGTGTATCCATAATCTCAAAACCAATTTGCATTTTTGCTAATTGCTTTAAGACATCATTGTTTGGGAATTGTTGTTTTTCTCCTGTTCCTAATAAAATAACTTCTGCTTTAAGCTCATAAAAAGGCTCAAGGTCTTCTGCTGTCAATAATTTAATATTATTAGGCTTCCAGTCTGAAATAAGTGTTGTTGGTGATATAACTAATGGTTGTTGAAATAAACGCTCATTAATCATTATGCCTTTGGCTTCATAGCCAGTAATCTTGTAGTTAGCCTCATTGTGATCTTCTGCAAATTTCATTTTTTGTATCGTTTCTATCAGATTTTAGAACCCTCATCATAGTGAATGCCGATTGACAGTCAAGAGTTGTATAGGTAATGTTCTGCGTTTGATTTATTATTGTAAAAACATACGGGAAAGTAAGGGAAAATGAAACCAGTTAAGGTCGGATTATTAGGATTGGGAACAGTTGGTGGTGGCACTGCGACTGTTCTTAAAAGAAATGCAGAAGAGATTGCACGACGCGCAGGTCGTGGAATTGAAATTGATTTTATTGCCACCCTTGAGCCAGAACGTGCACCTGAATTAGGTGTTGAAAATATTCGCCTCACTAAAGATGCTTATGAAGTGGTTAATGATCCTGATATTGATATTATTGTTGAGCTAATTGGAGGTTATTCACCCGCTAAAGAATTAGTTTTGCAAGCACTTGAAAATGGTAAGCATGTAGTGACCGCCAATAAGGCTTTGATAGCAATGCATGGTGGTGAAATTTTTGCCAAGGCGCAAGAGAAAGGTTTGGTTGTTGCTTTTGAGGCTGGAGTTGCGGGTGGTATTCCGATTATTAAATCTTTGCGAGAAGGTTTGGCAGCAAATAGTGTTGAATGGTTGGCAGGTATCATCAATGGTACAGGCAATTATATTCTCTCAGAGATGCGTGAAAAAGGCAGAGATTTTGAAGATGTTTTGGCAGAGGCGCAAGAGCTTGGTTATGCAGAAGCTGATCCAACCTTTGATGTAGAAGGCATTGATGCAGCACATAAGCTTTGTATCTTGTCATCTATTGCTTTTGGTATTCCTTTGCAATTTGATAAAACATACACTGAAGGTATTTCAAAGGTGTCCCAAGAGGATGTTGCTTATGCCGAAGAGCTTGGCTATCGCATTAAACATTTAGGTATTGCACGTCGTACTGATAACGGTATTGAGCAAAGAGTACACCCCACTTTGATTCCTAAAAGTCGTTTGATCGCTAATGTTAATGGTGTCATGAATGCTGTTTTGGTTAATGGCGATGCGGTAGGTGCAACGCTTTATTATGGTGCTGGTGCAGGTGATGAGGCAACAGCTTCTGCGGTAATCGCTGATATAGTCGATGTGACTCGCACCCTGACTACTGATCCTGAAAATCGTGTGCCACATTTGGCATTTCAGCCCGACGAGCTTTCTGATATGCCTGTTTTGGGTATGGATGATGTTGAAACAGCTTTCTATTTGCGTCTATCTGCTAAAAATGAGGCTGGAGTATTAGCTGATGTAACAAGAATTCTGGGTGATCAAGATATCAGTATTAAAGCATTTATACAAAAAGAGCCACGCCACAGCGAAGAAATGGTAGATATTATTTTACTTACTCATCGTGTAAATGAAGGTAATATGAATAAAGCTTTAGCACAGATTGATGCACTAGATGTGATTGATGATGTGACTCGTATTCGTGTTGAAGCATTAAGTTAAAAACAGCCGTGAGTTAAAAGACAAGAGAATAACGGTAGTGGGTTAAATTTGTGTTTTTGTAGGTCGGATTAGCGACAGCGTAATCCTACAAAGTACGATAGTTAGTTGGGTTAATTTACGCTAATGCATCAAGTTATAAATTACAAATTTAATCCACTACCAAAATAATTTTGAGCTAAGAAATAAGAAAATAGGTGCAAGTAAAATGAATTTTATAGAAACACGCGGTAATGATGGTACACGACCCGAAGCAATCAGTTTTTCACAAGCGATTCTTGCTCCAATGTCATCTTATGGTGGGATTTATTCACCTGAATCATTACCTGATCTTGGTAGTGATTTTTTAGAACGCCATGTTAATGCTGATTATAAAACTTTGGCAAATAGTATTTTAACAGCCTTTGACGTAGACATTGATCAACAGGTAATTGATGAAGCTCTGGCTTTATATGATCACTTTGATGACCCTAAAAACCCAGCACCTGTTGTGAAAGTCAAAGATGATTTATTTATAA
>CAZPEE010000087.1:0-8740 GCA_964585525.1 uncultured Cocleimonas sp. | reverse complement strand
TTTTTCTCTGCGCTCACTGCGTACTCTGCGTTAAAAATCCATGAGTCTGATTAACAGAGAAAAAAAAGATAGCCATAATTTATACTGCATAACCAAGCCATTTATCGCCTTTTAATAGTCGCCCGCACCATAGCAGTTCTGGCGAAAACCGAGCATAGACACACCACCCTATAGTTGCCATTTTTACTACATGGCGATACCAATGATGCCACAGTCATGTTGCCGGGCGCGTTGCAGTGCTTCTTCCACTTTTTCGTAGAGCATTTCCGGCATATCACATTCGATGTAGTTGGCAATGGCGAAACACAATTTTAAATGGATGTTATTTTTACTGGCAAATTGTTGCATGTGGTGTTGAATGGTTTCGGCTACGGCCAGGTCCTCTTCTGGTGTGCGGTTAATGGTGAGTATCGCTGCCCGGTTTTCGGCGATGCGTCCAATATAATCCAGTGTTGAAACTTGTGAAGACAGAATGATTTTGAGTTGCTGGAGCAGCTCATTGGTTTTTTCTTCGCCAAGTTTAGCGACAATTTCAGTTAGGTTTACAAACTCAATCAACACGATGGACAGGGGTGTGTTATAGCGCTGCGCCCGTATTATTTCATGATTCAGGATACTGTCGAATTTTACTTTATGATAAATGCCGGTGACTGGGTCGAATTCAACGGCCTCACCGAGTTCCTCAATAATTTCTTTTTCATTGATGATGCTGGCCTCGGACAGAATATCATTTCTGAAGCTGTTTTTGTGAGTGGCAAGATAGCCGATCAGAATTGCGGTATAGATAAATATGGACGCAATCACCACACCCAGCACAATCGCTTCCAGCATTTCCTTGTGTGCCAGATCTTCCGGTAAGGAATGGATCATGATGATGGCAAGCCCGCCTTTCATGCCGGCGAAGGTCAGCGCATTGACCCACCTAAAAGGGTAATGGCATATCAGTGCAAGTGAGCCTGTGAGCATGAAACGCAAAAGTGTTGTTATTAAAAAGACAATGGTTATTTCTTTCCAGTAACGTAACAGCAGGTGTTCATCCAGTAGTTGTGCAATGAGTATAAAGAGCACCGCATTTGCAAAAATACCGACATAAATGGCTTCCTTGCGGTAGGTGCGAAACGATACACTGGTGAGTGCGGGTGTTTTGACCAGGAGTTCTTCTATCCGGGTCAGGATGCGTTGCAGCATGCTTGGCGGGTAGTTGCCTGTTTCCGGAGAACCGTGGACAAGCTGGTTATGCAGTTCGTAGTTGAAAATCAGCCCTCGTTTGACTTCTTTGTCTATTAATATGCGAAAAAACAGCAGTGATACCAGTAGTGCCAGGATACCCGCATAATGCAGGTGGTCTGCAACCAGATAAGCACCAATTGCAACCAGGTATGCCGATGAGAATTGCTCGATAGGGTCGCGCAGTAGTTTTAGCAGGGCAAAACCGATGATGGCGATAATTGCACCGATCACGGCAGAGAATACAAAGACTTTTAACAGGGTCAGTGAAACGGTGAAAAAGCCAACATCCCCGTGATTGAGTAGTGGTAGCGCGATAAAATAAAAGGCGATCAACGCCGTGGCATCATTGAACAGGCTTTCGCCTTCCGCAATCAGCTTTAACTGTTTTGGCAGGTCAAATTTTCCAGCCATGCTGGTTACGGTGATGGCATCGGTTGCGAGTAACGGCGCGAATAAACAGGCCAGTTCGCCGATTCCAAGTTCATGTCCCTGTAATAAAAACTGGCCGGCAATCACCGCTATAAATAAAGACACCATGACACCCAGCAGCGCCAGATAGAAAATGGGAAACACATGCTGGCGCACTTCCTTGATGGACAGGTTAATTACATCGGGAAACAGAATGATCGGTAACAGCATGATCAGGACTTTATCAAACTGTTCGGACGTGATGTTAAGGGCGCCCGGAAACAAGGCTGAGATAAAAAATGAAAAGGCTATCAGGGGCAGGTTGATGGGGACGGTGGTATATTCTTCGGTAATGCGTGAAACCAGCACGATAATCAGAATAATGGTCAGAACTTCTATCAAATCATGGCTCCCGGTACACCGGTATTGGTTGTTATAGGCAATTACAAAGAATAAGTACTGCCAAGAGTATAGGAGAGTATTCTGATTTTACCAGTGAGGATAATTAACCAATGATGCAGCCCAGTTCAACTCATGGATGTGAATCATTCAGCTTTCTTATCGCCCGAAGAATCCCCCGCTTTCCCATCAAACAAGGCGGTATTCTCGCGGATATATTTGATGCGCAGGTCGGAGATGTTTTCTTCATTGTCGTAAAATTGATTATCCAGTTTCTGCATGTTGTTAGCCGAAGCTTCATCCTGTTTCCGGGTTGATTTGCTGGGTGAGTCTGGGTCGGCTATTTCCGCTATTTTTGCCATTTCTTTTAAAGAAAGGTTAAGCGCCTGTTTGGTGATTGTGGCAAAGTTTTTCGCGCCTATTTTTTCAAACCCTTCAATCGCTTCGAGTGCAAACTCACCTGATGTATTGGAAAAGTATTGGTCAAAACCACCGTTGTTCACTTCTCCCTCAACTTCCATGGTGGCAAAAACTGTTACATAGCCTTCGGGTAGTGCGGTGACAATCTCATAGGCTTTATCAGGTTTTTCATCAATTTTCAGTAGCACATAATCGAGGATCGCTTGTTCCAGGTCATCGTCTTTAATGGTTTTTATAATATCTGAGTTCAGCGTGTGATAGATTTTTCTATTTTCAAATTCTTTCAGGCTTTTATCCATTTCCTGATTATTGTTTTCCATTTCAGTTGTATCGGCAGTATCCGGGTTTGTTTCGGAGGGTTGTGTTTCCACCTTGCTGGCTTGTGTATTATCAAGCTGGTCAGCCGCTTCTTTTTTATCGCAGGCGCTTAAAAAAAGTGTTACGACAATCAAGCTAATAATAAAGTGTAATTTCGCCATGGTTACTGTGTTACATTCCTGTTTTGATAGAGTTATTTTTCACACGATTAACGTAATGCTAGCATATATTCTGAAACGCATCGCTGGAACTATTCCGACATTATTCATTATTGTCACCCTTGCGTTTTTTATGATTCGGCTAGCGCCGGGCGGGCCATTTGATTCTGAGCGCCCCATACCACCTGAAATCGCTGCCAACCTTGACCGCGTTTACCATTTGCAAGAGCCATTGCCGGTACAGTACGGCTATTATCTTGCCAATGTATTAAAAGGTGATTTTGGCCCTTCCTTTAAATACCAGGATTATACCGTTAGTGAGCTAATCAAACAGGGCTTTCCTGTTTCGATGAAGCTGGGTGTACTGGCAATTTTATTAGCGTTGTCGATTGGGTTGCTGCTTGGTGTAATCGCAGCGCTCAAACAAAATGGCTGGGTGGATTACCTGGTGATGACGCTGGCGATGACCGGCATCACGATCCCCAATTTTGTCATGGCTCCCATTCTGGTGCTGGTATTTGCGGTATTTTTAGGCTGGTTGCCCGCAGGTGGCTGGGGCGATTTAAAACAGATGGTTTTGCCGGTCATTGCCTTGAGCCTGCCGCAGGTTGCCACGGTTGCACGCATGACCCGCGCCAGCCTGATCGAAACGCTCAACACGCCTTACATTCGCACCGCCAAAGCCAAGGGAATACCACTTCGCACGATATTGTTACGCCACGCATCCAAAGCAACCCTGCTGCCGATTATCTCATGGCTGGGGCCTGCAACTGCTGCCATCATTACCGGTTCGGTGGTGGTAGAACAGATTTTTGGACTTCCCGGCATTGGTCGCCATTTTGTCAATGGTGCGCTGAATCGTGACTACACGCTGGTGATGGGCGTGGTGATTTTTTATGGTGTACTGATTATCATCATGAATCTACTGGTCGATTTAGTCTACGCCTGGCTTGATCCCCGGATTCGTTATGGAACAGCTAGCCCGGATATTTCATGAAGGCGGTTGTTGCCTGGGATATAGTTCAATGAAATCAAAGGTTTGATAAGGAAATGACGTTTTTGCGAAATCACTGTTTGTACCTGAATGGTTTTCTGAAAAAATCGGCTTCACAGCTTGCACAAAATCGTTCAAGCCATAGCCCTGCTATGACTGGAACGATGTTTGCACAATCTGTTTTGCCGAGTTTTTCCAGATACTCCATTCCCTTCATTCCCTTCATGAAACATCCGGGCAAAGCATGAGCGTTATAAATGCTATTCCGCAAGGACAGTCACCCTGGCAACAGGCGATGCGCCGACTGAAGCACAACAGGGCGGCGATGTTCAGTTTGATCTTGCTGTGGCTGATTGTCATCATGTGCCTGTTTGCGCCATCGCTTAGCCCCTGGGAGCTGGATGCGGTGGACTGGGATAATATCGGCACAGCGCCCGACTTTGCCAGCAAGCACTATTTCGGCACCGATGCCAACGGGCGTGATTTGTTTGTGCGCACCTTGCAGGGTGGGCGGATTTCGTTAATGGTGGGCTTATTGGCAACGGCGGTTAGCTTCATCATCGGCATCATTTATGGTGCAATTGCAGGCTATACCGGCGGCAAAACCGATGCGCTGATGATGCGTTTTGTGGATATTCTTTACGCTTTGCCGTTTATGTTTTTTGTGATTTTGTTGACCGTTTATTTCGGGCGCAGCATCTGGCTGATTTTTATTGCTATCGGCGCGGTAGAGTGGCTCACCATGGCGCGTATTGTGCGTGGTCAATCCCTGGCACTCAAGCAACGCTCTTTTGTTGAAGCGGCGCGGGTGACGGGCGCAAGCCATGCAGCGATTATCAGGCGTCACATCATCCCCAATACACTCGGGCCGGTGATTGTGTATGCAACCCTGACCGTGCCGCAGGTGATCTTGTTTGAATCCTTTTTAAGTTTTTTAGGGCTGGGCGTGCAAGAGCCGATGACCAGTTGGGGCGTGCTGATTGCGGAGGGCGCTGCGCAAATGGAATCCGCACCGTGGATGCTGTTATTCCCGGCAACCTTCCTCGCGGTAACGCTGTTTTGTTTGAATTTTATCGGCGACGGTCTACGCGATGCGCTTGACCCAAAGGATCGGTAGATAGCCCGGATGTTTCATAAAGGCGGTTGTGAGTTTTGCAAATAAATGAATAAGCTACTTTCCATCAAAAACCTGCAGGTCGAATTCAAAACGGATTCGGCAACCATCAAGGCAGTGCGTGGAGTTTCGCTGGACATCAAAGCAGGAGAAACGGTTGCGATTGTCGGTGAATCGGGCGCGGGTAAAAGCCAGGTGTTTCATGCGTTGATGGGTTTGCTGCCGAACAACGGCAAGGCGCAGGGCGGGGCTGATTTCATCGGGCAGTCAATGCTTAACCAGCCTGCCAAAGTGCTCAATAACATACGTGGCAAGCAGGTCAGCATGATTTTCCAGGATCCGATGACAGCCTTGAACCCATATCTGCGTATTGGCAAGCAGCTCACCGAGGTGCTGGAGATTCACCAGAACATGCCTTTTAAACAAGCCAGGGTTAAGGCGATCCAGATGCTTGAAAAAGTCCATATCAAACAGCCTGATGTGCGTTTTAACAGCTACCCGCATGAGCTTTCCGGAGGCATGCGCCAGCGTGTGGTGATTGCCATGGCGCTGTTGTGTGAGCCTAAATTAATTATTGCCGATGAACCTACTACTGCGCTGGATGTTACGGTGCAAACAGAAATCATTCGCCTGTTACGCGAAATCCACCAAAGCTTAAAAACCAGCATTGTGCTGATTACTCATGACCTGCCACTGGTTGCAGGCTTGTGCGAGCGCATTATTGTGATGTACGCCGGGCGTATTGTTGAAAGCGGCACAGTTGAGCAGATTTTTCATCATGCAAAACACCCTTACACAAAAGCTTTATTGGCAGCTACGCCAGCCAATTCACAAACCAATGGGCGACTACAGGCGATTGATGGTCAACCACCTGATCCGCTAAATTTACCCACAGGTTGCGCCTTCCATCCGCGGTGTGCCTTTGCTGAAGATGACTGTTTTAAGCAGGTGCCGGAATTGATCAAGCTTGGTTCTGGTCAGCAGTTTGCCTGTGTGTTTGCTGAAAGGGATACATCGTCATGAGTCAGCCGTCCTTGTTATCCGTAGAAAATATCAGCGTCATTTTTGGCAAAGGCGAGCAATCTTTTCAAGCGTTGCATAATGTTTCGTTTAGCCTCAAACAAGGTGAAGTTCTGGGCATTGTCGGCGAATCTGGCTGTGGCAAATCAACACTGGCGCGCACCATTTTGCAATTGCAACGCCCCAGCGAAGGCAAGGTATTGTGGAAAGGACAAGACATTGCTCAATTCAACAAGCCGCAACAAAAAGCGCTGCGCAAACAAATCCAGTTGATTTTCCAGGATCCGCTGGATGCACTCAACCCGCGCATGACGGTGGCGCAAATAATCGCCGAACCGCTCTACAATTTGGCGACCGGATTATCCAAAGCCGAGATTCAACAAAAAGCACTAAGCCTGCTGGTATCAATGGGTTTGCAAGTAGAACAACAAAACCGCTATCCGCATGAATTTTCCGGCGGACAGTGCCAGCGTATCGGCATTGCCAGGGCGATGATTTTACAGCCAGAACTGTTGATTTGTGATGAACCGGTGAGTGCGCTGGATGTATCAATCCAGGCGCAGATCATCAATTTACTGATGGATTTAAAAGAGCAGACTGGCATGGGTATGCTGTTTATCTCGCATGATTTGAGCATTGTGCGCCATATTTGCGATCGGGTGCTGGTGCTTTATAAAGGTGAGATTGTGGAGATTGGTGATGCCGAGTCAATCTATACCAGGCCGCAACATGTTTATACGAAAAAACTACTCAACGCGATACCGCTGGCTGACCCAGAGCTGGAAAAGCAACGTATTGCAAAGGTTTGATTATCGGCCAGAATAAGGGAAAATCCGCATCGGCGCAGCCATCCGGTTGACATCGGTGGTCATTTGTCCCATTTCCTGGGACATGGTGGCTACGTTCATCGTCATAACACCCACGCTCTGGTTTAGCCCACTGATATTCTTACTCATCAAATGAATACTTTTATCCATTTGCGCCAGTATTTTGCGGATCGTGGTTATATTGCCTCCCATGCTTCCCACATTTTGATTCAGCTTGGCAATATCAAGCTGCATAAAATTGACCGAATGAGACATTGTAGTAAGTTCTTTTCGCACCGATGAGAAATCGGTACTGATGGTTTTAAGGTTGCCCGATACCTGTTGGATATCGCTGCGCATTGCTTTCATGTCTTTTGACATATCTGCCATATGGGTAGTGATATCGCTCATATGACTGGTTAAGGTCCAGATTAAAAAGAACATGGCAATACCAAGGATGCTCAGTGCAAATAAGGTATAGCGGATAATTTGCGTGGTACGTTTGCCAATGCGCAGGGATAATTCCTCTCGCGCAACCATTGCCTGTTTAAAATCATCCATGCCCTGACGGAATTCTTCAATCAGTAAACTATTTGTTTTATCGTTTACGGGCATTCATTAAACCGGGTTAATAATTTGGGTCGTACAGTATAACCTGAAACCTTGCATGGTTTGATAGTTTTATCCAACGCCAGACATAAGAAGGTGTTGTAAAAGTACCCTTTTGTAGGTTGGTGCTGAGCTTGCGAAGCCCAACAACAGTGCCACGTTGGGCTTCGTGCCTCAGCACCAACCTACATTTTAGCTTTACTACACCCTCTTGCGTGGGATTGGGTTTTAAACTAAATCCATACACTACAACAACAGGCTGCTGTATCGCCGCCACAATGTGTTAGCTCGGTGCAATTAGCATCCTTCCATTCTTTTTTGATGTCTCTTTTTAGTTCTTGCATGGATTTTTTGCAGTTTATAAATTGTTGGCGAATAAAGGGCATGGAACGAAGCAGCCCATGTTGTTCAATCGCCCGTTTTGTAAATTCTGAGCAAGAAGGCTCGCCGGTTAAAGCATGCTGTGCACAGCAAAAGCCCTTGTACGGTGATATGTGTTTTTGATAATAACAAATCATATTAATGGCTAATTTGGCGGGAAGCGTATTGTTGCTCATAAATCAATATCCACAAGTAACAAAGAATGGTCTGAAAGCGCGTTTATACGGACATCGTGATTATAGCGTATTTGCCTGATTTTTTGATCCAGTTTAGACGATGCCAGCGCATGGTCATAACGAAAACCATTTTTCTGTTTGCTGCTAATCCAGGTGTATTCACGCTTTTTAGGATTGCGTGAGCGCCAGGCATCGACCCAGCCATCGCGCAATAATTGCTGGAATAAGAAGGTGTGCTCGAAGGATTTAGTTTCAGAATCTTCAAACGGAATGCCGCAATTCATATCGCCGATAATCAGGCTGTTTTCTGTTAAAAAGTCTTTGTCTAAATCAATTAACGCATGCAGGTAAGGCGGTTGTTTTTTCTTTTGCGGTAGATGCACTGCAATCAGGTTTAATTCCGCTAGGTCAGGGAAAAAAGCACGAATTGCGCGGGCGGGAATGTCGCTACCTTTGGGGAAAACCTGTGCCTGAAAATGATAGCTTGAGGCGATGACCAAGCTGTTGTCGCGGGCACTGGTGGTTTCCGGTACATACTGTTCATCCAGCCCCATGCCCTTTAAACCATCAAGTAAAACCTGCTTGCTGCTACCGTGGCGAAACTCTTGCAGTGTGACAATATCAGGCTGCTCTTTTTCAATCGTATCCAGGATTTCATGGGCACGTTTTCCACCACCGTGGAGAATATTCCAGCTAAGTATTTTCAT
>CAZPEE010000086.1:5984-8745 GCA_964585525.1 uncultured Cocleimonas sp. | reverse complement strand
CATCCTTAATGGTTAAGGTCGCTGTCGGTGTTGACAAGCTGGCACCAGATGGGCTGGATAGTGTCAGTTTAATTGTCTCATCGCCTTCTGCAATAGTGTCCCTGTTTATCTGGATGGTGAAGGTTTTTGGAGAAGAATCATTCGCTGCCCAAGTTAATGTGCCTGATGTGGCAGTGAAATCTATTCCTGCGGTTGCGCTTCCGTCTGTCGCAGCATAGTGGACAGACACTGCTTGCCCTATATCACCACGCCGATTGACAGTAATGGTTATGCTGCTGGTATTTTCACTAACCTGATAGCTGGTATTAGAAAATGAAAGACTTGCCGAGCCAGATCCACCACCACTGCCTGCTGTGACGTTGGCACAGGCTTCGTTGCTGGCAGCTGATTCATTGCCCGCAGCGTCACTGGATTTGATACGGTAACAGTAAGCGGTGCTGGATGCGGGCAGGTTAAAGTCGGTAAAGCCTGTCGAGGTGATTTGTGCGATTTGTGTGTTGGCATTGCCAGGGGAGCCGCGTAACACACGGAAACTGGCAACATCATCAATCTGTGATTGCGTCCAGTTAAGTGTAATATCGTTGCCGGTTGCCGTTGCTGATAGCCCAGCGGCGGCTGGTGGTGCGGTGGTATCCGGGGAATTAAGCGCCAAATCGCTGGTTGCTGTGGTGCGCGCAGATGTTTGGCCACGGCTGTCAATAGCCTCGACCTGGTAACTGTAGTTGGTATTGGTCGATAGACCGGTATCACTATAAACAGGGAAGGGGGATGTACCGACCAGCGCACCATTGCGGTAAATATTATAACCCCTGACGCCCTTGTCATCAGTTGAGGCCTGCCAGACGACGACGATTTCACTGTTACTCGCAGCTAATGAACGTAGTTTGGTAGGCGTGGTTGGTGGCGTATCAGTGCCTGCAGTGAAATCTTTGTTAAGTGGTAAGCCATTGATGCTGATGCTTTGCGTACCACCATTGGGCTGGTTAAAAATCAGTGTGATCTGGTTGTTATTAATGACCACAGGGTTACGTTTGAGGAACTTGTCAAAGCCTTGCCCATTGACGCTAAAAGGTGTTGCCAGCAGGTCGATATTATCATTGACGCCGTAATCCTTTAATACCTGCTTGATCACGCCTTCGATTTCAGATTCGATGGCATTGACTTCTTGCAGGGTTGGTAATTGCGTAATTGCGCTGTTTTTTTCAAATTCATTGTTGATATCCAGTCCTTTGGTTGCGAACCAGTTCCTGATAATCAGGTCGGTAAAAGGATGTATGTTGCGCCTGACCAGTGATGAGCCATTACTGTGGGCAATACTGTATAAATAGTGTGATCCTGAATCCCTTGCCGCTTTACCTGCTGCATTCTTTGGCCGGGTCCTCAAAAGATAGGTTTCATTCTTTGTGTTCCTGAGTTTATAGGAGCCATTTGCTGCCACACTGGTGGTCTGGCGCTTACCACTTTTGGATTTGGCTTCTACGGAAAGGTTGGTGATTTGAGGAATGGTTGCGGTTCCTATAATGCCACCGTCCCCACCACTTGATGAGCTGTCTCCCGCGCCACCTCCGCCACCACAGGCAGATAAAAGTGACAAGCTGATTGCAAGTGCCAATGGCTTTAGGTTGTTTATATGGGTTGTTTTCGTTGTCATGATACTACACTCCGTTTGTAGTGGGTTGTATTGAGCCGACTTATTCCGTATTGTTCCAGCTCAATCTGATAGTGTTAATCCTGTTCTTCAGGGTTATTTTCAAAATAATAAAGGCCCAGCCCAATGCGTTTTTTAAGCGGATTGGGTTGTAATCCGGACGTTTGCTTGAGTTTGCTCGCAAGCCATTTGTTTAGCTCAATTAACAGTGTTTCGGCTTTTTTACTGCTGAGCTTCTGGAACTCGTCTGCAATCTCGACAGGCACATTCTTATACACCAGCTGGCGTTGAAAGCGGCCATCTTCCTGCGTGTTTTCCAGGTTGTGAATCGCACTGCTCATCAGGTCGGAAACACAGGTTGATAAAATATCAATTTTTTCCAATTCACCAGTTTGTGGAATGTAGCCTTGCTGGGTAAGGGCGATTTGTTCAGAATTAATTTTTTTGGCAATACCGATGCGTTCAAGCTCATCAATGATTGCACCAATCGTGATGTCTCCACTGTAGCGGGCAACCAGCTCTGAAAAGCTTTTTTCACCTTTGATATTCAATACCAGTGGGTCTTTGTTCTTATCCAGGAAATCAGTATCGTTGAGCCAGCCATTGACGACGCGTGTTGCGCGGTTAGGTGTACCAACCGTAGATTGGCTATCACGCTCTTTGGTCAGGCGTACCACTTCCTTGCGGTTCAGGCCGGTTAAAACCGCAGCCCTGGAATAAGTCATCTTTTTATTGGGGATAGTGAAATGCTTGTAGGCAACATCCACATAAGCCTGTTTCGCCAATGCGCAGAATTCGCCATGGGAAACTTCATTGCGCATTAAAATACGAATGATGGGCTTCAGTATATGAACCACTGCTTTGGACAGGTTTGTTGTTAACGATGAATTCATAAACGGGATAATAATCCCATTATTTAAAAATCGCAATCTTTTTTATCAGGAAAACGTATTGTTTTATCGTAAGATATTCAAATGAAGGCGGTGAAAAAAGCGGGCATAAAAAAACCCCATAATGAATTGCTCATTATGGGGTGCTTTTCAGGCTATATCATTGTTGCCACTGCGTAGTATATTTAGTTGAAAACTTATGTACCTTGTGAGGGTCACTTGT
>CAZPEE010000086.1:2625-5884 GCA_964585525.1 uncultured Cocleimonas sp. | reverse complement strand
AGCAATGCTGCCGAGATAGATAACCCTAAAACTAGTGTGAATTTATTCATATTTCCTCTTTCGTTTGTGTTTCAGTTAAATAATGGGACTATAATCCCATTATTTGCTTGTTTCAAGTGTGATGTTCAAATTATCCAGAATCCAGATGGGTACTTATAGCATAAAATGATCCATAAGTGTTTTATCTTCATGGATTTGCGTCAACATAGGTCAATGCCACCCAATTATTATTCTTATAAAATGATTCATAATAAATGTGATGTGAGGGTAGAAACATGCATAGGGTAATGGCTGAATTACATCAGGACCATGTTCATTTGGCGCGTCTGCTGGATTTGCTGGATGAGCAAGTATCATTGGTTAGTTCTGATGGTGACCCGGATTTTTTCTTGATGATTGATATTGCCCATTTTATTCATAATTACCCGGATTTAGTACATCATCCGAAAGAAGACCAGGTTTATCGGGTGTTCAAGGCGCGCGCTGAAAAATGGGCGGATGTTGTTAACGCCCTTTTAGCTGAGCACCAATCTATACCAGCAGTTACCACTGAGTTCTCCAGTATGCTGGAGGCAGCGGTGAATGGCTCTTCCATCATTGGCAGGAATGAATTGAAACAAAAAATCCAGGATTTTATAGATATCCAGCGCGAGCATATGGAAAAGGAAGAAAAGACTATTTTTCCTTTGATTGAAAAAAACTTGAATGAACAGGACTGGGCTGACGTGGAAAGTGGCTTGGTAAAAGCAGATGACCCCTTATTTGGTGACAAGGTTGAAGCTTGTTATGATAATCTTTATCAATTGATTAAATATGAAAGTGACTAAGCATTGACTAAAAACGTACATAATGCCGCCCACGCCTGTTTAATGCAGGCTGATGTCAATAAGAAGCTGGCATGTGTCGAGGAGCTCTACAAGCACTGGCAGGCTGCTGATTGCCAGCTTGTTGTGCCTGAGCTTCAGCAAGAACTAAATCCGCCTGATAAAATTACGATACCAGGACGTCCCGATAAGCCTGATTTAATAGCGCCTGAAAAATTAAAACAACGCAAACTTGGCTCTGAAATGGGGCGTGCAACGCTCATCCACGCGATTGCCCATATTGAATTTAATGCGATTAACCTGGCGCTGGATGCGGTCTATCGTTTTCGTGATATGCCAGATGACTATTATCATGACTGGTTAAAGGTTGCCTCTGAAGAGGCGTATCATTTTTCTCTTTTAAGTAATCGTTTACAAAAAATGGGCTACCACTATGGCGATTTTCCAGCTCATAATGGTTTGTGGGAGATGGTATTAAAAACCGATCACGATGTATTAATCCGCATGGCACTGGTGCCGCGTGTATTGGAAGCGCGGGGGTTGGATGTTACCCCTGGTATGATGGAGCGCTTAAAAAAAGCAGGCGATAATGAAACCGTTGAGATCCTGGACATCATATTGCGCGATGAAATAGGGCATGTGGCGATTGGCTCCCGCTGGTTTAAATATGCTTGTAAACAACGTGGTTTGAATCCGGAAAAAACCTTTCGTGAATTATTGGTTGAATATATGGGTGGTGCATTGCGCGGACCTTTTCATACAAAAGCCCGTTTAAAAGCTGGTTTTAGCGAACAGGAAATGGACGAGCTGGCCAACATGATGCAATGAATTGGCGAAAACCAGCTTTATTTAAGTATTTATCTTCACTATCATTTGTAAATTGTTTCAGCCCAGCCGATAAACTATGCTAGTCGTAGCAGATAGAAGCAGTCCATTTCGGATATCGTAGATGGCTATACTATTTAAAAATAGGGATAAGTTGTCAAATAGGCTGTTAACTGTCTGTGACGTAAAAGCACGAAGTACAAGCATACTGAAAGCTTTTTTTAATATTTGACATCATGGTTGAAAGGAAAATAAGGCTAGATCATGATTCGTTATGCCAAATATCTTTGGAACCAGCAATTGGCAGGGTTCAACAATGTCAACAAAGAATGAAATATTAACGATTTTAGATAAATGTGCTGAGTCATTTAACTTTCCCATGCTTGATAATGGGTATGTATATCTGGGTGTTACACGAATGTCTCTTTTTAGATCAAATCGTGATTGGGCGATTGTCATAGAAGTATTTGGGTATTCTCCACGTTCTGGGGTGCCTGATACACAGATATATACGTTTTCAAATAAACTTTATAACAGAGATCCAGAATCAAATTATGTAACACAAGAAGCGTATAAAAATTATTTAAAAAATAACCCTTATAACGAATCTAGATTTATTTATCCAATAGATAATGAAGACTGGCTAGATGAAGAAAACCCTGAAAAAGTGAAGAGCAATAGTGTGATCTCTATCAGGGGAGAATTAATAGAAATTTTTCCAATTGAGTTATACAAGGAAAATGGCATAGAACTCGAAGGTAATACTCCTTGGGTATTTGAACTAACAAGGCTGTTATCAAAAATAAAGAAAGAAAGTATCCTTGCTCTTGATAATGAACGGAAAGTTAGTGTACCGCCAGAACTTGATAATCTAATGATTTTAGATGAGTGGCATCATCCAGATTTAATTTCTGGGGAGTTACCCAGTGGTAATGAAACTTTCCAGCAATTAGCTGAAGTGCTTGAGACGGGAGATATCTCTAGGTACAAACCCTCTATGAAGCCAAATACAAGGTGGGAGAATTGGCCTGAAGGCGGGTTATTGTAAAAGTCAAAAACGTTATGCTAATGTTAAATTAAAGAAATCTATTAGACGACAATTAACTTGACCGCCTGGCGACAACTAGCTTGGCCGGTTTTTAGTAAGCTTCAGATGTATCAATCAATAAGGATTTATATATCTGAAAGTGATCTGCTTTTAGTCCACCATTCTTTCTTAAATATATTATAGAAGTTGTCTTTGTTCATTATCCAATTTATAAACAATTTTTATTTTACCTCATCTAATGGCAATTTTTTTCTACCATGACAAACCGTTAAAACAGATATTTTAGGTGCTCCAAGCCAATAAATTACACGATAATTGCCTTCAATTAATTCTCTATAATTTTCATCGTTTATTTCTGGTACAACTCTACCCAACTTCGGATGGTCTTCTAATTTTTCAGTAGAATTAAAAATACCAGTTGCCCATTGAACAGCTATATCAGGTTTATCCAAAGCTATATATTCTGCTAATTCTAGGACACGTTCAATCGCTAATGGCGACCACTCAATTTCCATTAACTGCTGAGCCTACCTAAAACTAATTTTTTTGCTTCTTCGTGTTT
>CAZPEE010000086.1:0-2525 GCA_964585525.1 uncultured Cocleimonas sp. | reverse complement strand
CAGTCAAACAAGCATCAAGGAGAAAGCAATGAAACCATCAGATAAAGAGCCATTAACAGACCCTGTATGTGGCATGAACGTGACAGAAGATAGCGAGTATCACATATCGCTTGATAATCAACATTATTATTTTTGCAGCCAGCATTGCCTGGATAAGTTTCGTGCTGACCCGCAAGCCTATGGTCAAGACAAAACGGATCACGGCACGGTTGAAAAAGATGCTCATTCAAGTTGCCCCAGTTGTGATGCTGATCATGGACATGCGCCGGTTGCGGCTGTTGATATCCCCGACGATGCGATTTACACCTGCCCGATGCACCCGGAAATCGAACAGGTTGGGCAGGGGAGTTGCCCCAAGTGTGGCATGGCGTTAGAGCCAAAGTCGTTACCTGTCCTTAATACCAAAACGCAGTATACCTGTCCGATGCATCCAGAAATCATCCGGGATGAACCGGGTGCCTGTCCAAAATGTGGCATGGCGCTGGAGCCCATGACGGTGACACTGGAGGAGAAAAACGAAGAGCTGGATGATATGACGCGGCGCTTTAAATATAGCCTGATTCCGGCATTTTTGGTGTTTGTGCTGGCGATGGTTGCAGACCTGGCGCCACAATGGTTGCCAGCGGGCGTGTCGATGAAAGCGGTACAATGGATTGAATTTGTGCTGGCAACACCCGTAGTCTTATGGGGTGGCTGGCCGTTTTTTGTGCGTGCGGTGCAGTCGGTTAAAACCTGGAACCTGAACATGTTTACACTGATTGGCATGGGTGTTGGTGTTGCCTGGGCTTATAGTGTGGTCGCCATGTTTTTCCCTCAGATTTTTCCGCCAGCAATGCAACACGAAGGTGGAACAGTCGCCGTTTATTTTGAAGCGGCTGCGGTCATTACCGTGCTGGTGTTATTGGGCCAGGTGTTGGAACTCCGGGCGCGTAGCAGCACCAATGCAGCGATAAAAGCCCTTTTAGAACTTGCCCCTAATACGGCTCGTCGTATTGATCAAAACGGTAATGAAGTTGATGTACCGCTGGAGCATATCCAGGCGGGTGATAAATTACGTGTACGCCCTGGTGAGAAAATACCGGTTGATGGCATTGTGCTGGATGGTGACAGCAACATAGATGAATCCATGATAACCGGTGAGCCGGTTCCAGTTGCCAAGCAGGCGGGTGATACGGTGATTGGTGCCACGGTAAATGGTACGGGTTCACTGGTGATGCAAGCTGAAAAGGTAGGTGCGGATACCTTGCTGTCGCAAATCGTCAAAATGGTGTCCGATGCGCAACGCACCCGCGCACCGATCCAGAAACTGGCAGATATTGTTTCCGCCTGGTTCGTACCGATTGTGGTAGCGGTTGCCGTGACGACTTTTATTGTCTGGTGGCTTTTTGGCCCAGCGCCAGCGCTTGCCTATGCCGTGATTAACGCGGTGGCCGTTTTGATTATCGCCTGTCCCTGTGCTTTGGGGCTGGCTACCCCGATGTCGATCATGGTCGGCACAGGCAAGGGCGCATCAGCAGGTGTATTGATTAAAAATGCCGAATCACTCGAAATCCTGGAAAAAGTCGATACCCTGGTGGTGGATAAAACCGGTACTTTGACAGAAGGCAAGCCCAGGCTATCGGGCATTATTGCGGCAAAGAAGCAGGATGAAAATAGCGTGTTACAGTCTGTAGCCAGTCTGGAGCAGGCAAGTGAACACCCGTTGGCAGAAGCCATTGTCGATGCCGCAAAAGAGCAGGGTTTAACTCTTGATAAGGTAACAAACTTTGAGTCACTGACAGGCCGCGGTGTTATCGGTGATATTAACGGCAAGCAGGTCGCCATTGGTAACCGTAAACTCTGTGATGAACTGGGTGTTGATGTCGCTGATTTGCCTGAACAGGCGGATAAGCTTCGACATGACGGTGAAACGGTGATGTTTGTGGTGATAGATAAGCAGGCGGCTGGTTTAATCAGCGTGGCTGATCCGATTAAGCAGACCACACCTGCGGCAATTAAGGCATTACATGAGGAAGGTTTAACGGTAGTCATGCTTACAGGCGATAACCAGAAAACCGCTGAGGCCGTTGCCAAAAAGCTGGGTATTGATGATGTCAAGGCGGATGTTTTGCCCGCACAAAAAGCCGAAGCTGTTAAGCAGTTACAAGCCGATGGACACATCGTTGCCATGGCTGGAGACGGCATTAACGATGCACCCGCACTGGCACAGGCACAGGTTGGTATTGCGATGGGAACCGGCACCGATGTTGCCATGGAAAGCGCCGGAGTCACCCTGGTCAAAGGTGATTTGCAAGGCATTGTGCGTGCCCGGCGCTTGAGCCGTGGCGTAATGAAAAATATCCGCCAGAACCTGTTTTTCGCCTTTGTTTACAATACCGTCGGTGTACCCATCGCGGCTGGTGTTTTATACCCCTTCTTTGGTTTATTGTTATCACCCATGATTGCGGCACTGGCGATGAGCTTTAGTTCGGTATCAGTCATTGCCAATGCTTTGCGGTTGCGGAACTTGAAGCTGTAAGTGGGAT
>CAZPEE010000085.1:2445-8796 GCA_964585525.1 uncultured Cocleimonas sp. | reverse complement strand
TCAAGAAAATCTTTGTATCTGATTAAACGGGTTAGAGTTTCCAAGGCTCTATTCAGTTCATGTTTATGCCAATTGTCTCTTATTAAGGTATCGCCTTAAATATTTATTTTTGTCTCTTGTTAATATTCAATTGATATTACTTGATTATTTATACTTATCGTAAAGAATTGCACACACAATCATGATTAATTGGTATACTGGTAGGTTGTATGACCATGTCTCTCAAGGAGACCCTGATCAAGTCCAATTATTTTTAGCTTGCTAAAACAGCCGCTATTTTCCACGAAGATCGGCGCAATAGAATAACTATTACGCCTCACTTCGTGAAAAATATCGACAGTTTTTTCTACGCTAAATTATAATCGACTTAATCAGTGTCTCCTTAATGAGACGGGTTACGGGCTTGCAAATGGATTTGAACGAAAGAAAATTTAAAAATGATTGTAAAAAGGGACTTTTTTAAAGTGATTACTTTAAAACATATTTTATCAAAAAGAAGCATACGTTTAGTTTTTTCTGCCTTATTAGTACTCACAGCGCTTAATCCTGTGCTTCATGCTGAGGAAACCGCACAAATTAATTTACGTGATGTTGAAATACCTACATTAATTGAGACAGTCTCGCGGATTACTGGAAAAAGTTTTGTGGTTGATCCAAGGGTTAAAGGCCGGGTTACGGTTATCACCAGCCAGGATATTTCTGATGATGAGTTATATGAGACTTTTTTGTCCATTTTACAGGTTCATGGTTTTTCTGCGGTGCCATCTGGTAGCGGTAATCTAATCAAAATTGTCCCTTCCAATCAGGCCAAGCAACAACCTGTTCCACTAGTGAATGACAGTGGAGAAAAGGAAACCAGAACAAAAAGATCAAGCTCATCGTCCAAGGCACTTTATGATCGTTATAAAAAAAGATCAAAAGGGAAAAAACCTGACCTGACCGAAGCAGAAAAATCTCTTGTCAGAACGCGGGTGGTGAAGACAACACCTAAAGCGGACGAACTGATTACCCGTGTAATTCGTGTTGAACATGTTCCTGCGGCGATGCTTGTGCCTATTTTGCGTCCTTTAGTTCCAAGTACCGGCCAGTTACAAGCCTATGGTCCAAGTAATACCATTGTAATATCGGATCGTGCTGCGAATATTGACCGCCTGATTGGTATTATCAAACGCATGGATCGTGCTGATGATGAAGAGATCGAAGTCGTTCCTTTAAAGTATGCTTCTGCCAAAACCCTGGCGCAAACGATTCAAACATTGCAACAACCGAGTATTAAGGGTATTCGTGGCAAGAATAAAGTGGCGGCAGATTTGCGCACCAATAGCTTGTTATTAAGTGGTGATAAGTCAGCACGTCAAGTCGTTAAGCGTATTATTCGCAGACTGGATACACCGCAAAAAGTTGAGGATAAAACCAAGGTTATTTATTTACGCTATGCAAAGGCAGAAGATATTGCAAAGGTACTAACGGGAGTGTCCAAAACCAAGAAAAGTACCAAGCCAACTGCCAAGGGCGCTGCAGGAACACAACCCGCCAAGGTTGATATTCAGGCAGACCCTGCGAGTAATTCTTTGATCATTACCGCAGAACCGGATGTGCAGGCTAATCTAATCAAAGTAATCCGCAGGTTGGATGTACGTCGGGCACAGGTTCTTGTTGAGGCTGTGATTGCCGAGGTGGGTGCAAAATTATCTAAAACACTGGGTGTTAGCCTGGGGCTTAACAGTAAGCAAGGTATTATCGGTGGCTCAGGTACGGTAACAACCATTAGCGCCTTATTAGGTTTTTTGACCAATGGTACGACAGCGGGGCTGGTTCCTGCTGATGATGGTGGTCGTTTAGGGCTGGCGGATAATATTGGCAGTAACCGTTTCGGCCTGCTGGTAGATGCCCTAAGTGGTGATGGTGCAACCAATATACTCTCTACGCCAACGGTGATCGCGATGGATAATGAGGAAGCCAGTATTGTGGTGGGCGAGAATGTACCGTTTGTGACTGGGACTTCCAGTAATACCAATTCGTCAAATCCCTTCCAGGTGCAAAATATTGAACGCCAGGACGTGGGTATCAAGCTTAAAATCAAGCCACAGATTAATGCAGGTACCAGTATAAAACTGGATATTGAACAGGAAGTTTCTAGCCTGACCAGTGGTAATTCAAGTGCCGCAGAACGTATTACGAATAAACGTACCATCAATACCAAGGTCATGGTTGAAGATGGGCAGGTTCTTATTCTGGGTGGTTTGATGACGGACACATTCAGGGATCGCATTTCCAAGGTGCCGGGCTTGGGTAACTTGCCAGTTGTCGGGAAATTATTCCGCCACACAACGACAGAAAAAGAAAAAACCAATTTAATGGTCTTTATCCACCCGGTTATTATGCGTGATGTATTGTCTGCTGATCACTACACCCGTCAAAAATATAACAAATTAAAACATTACCAGACCGATAGCCGGGTTAGAAGCAGGGGTATCCTTAAAGAAAATGCCAAGCCGTTTCCAGGTGACTTAAAAAACAGTTTTTTAAGAAAACTGACACCCCAACAGCGCAAACAACAGTTGCTGCAGCAGCGCAAGTTACAGCAACAACGCGCCAGACAAGCAAGGAACCCGCGGCAATATCAGGGTAAAAATAAAATGGCCCAGCAAAAAGCTGCCGCACAGCGTGCCAAATACCGCAGCCAGGGTGGGGCGCAAGTTAATAAGCCGCTAACGCGTGCAGCAATGAAGAAAAATGCTGTAAAACAACAGTCATTTAATCGACGTAAAAAAGCCCAAAATATCCAGCCAGCACAAAGAAGGCCGAGTAGAAATAAAGTTGTAACGCCACGCGCACAAAATACGGCTGATGATTTCTTAAACAGCATCAACTAGGCAAACAATTAGTTCACATATGAATAGTCCAACTGAATTAAATACCGCTGAAATGGCTTCCGAGGCCCAGGCAGCTACTAGCGCGCTGCGGGATTCTGTGGCTGTAGAACCCTTAGCGGAAAAGCCAAAAGATTTTCCTTATAGCTTTGCGAAGCGTAATGGTGTGGTGATTGAACGACAGAATGCTAGCGGTGACCAGCCTTTGGTGGTTCGCTTTAAAAAAGGTTTAACCCCCGTTATTGCGAACGAAGTGAGCCGTTTTTTACAAACTGAATTCACCTTCAAACCGATTTCAAATGATGAATTTGAGCACATGCTTGCGGTTCATTATGACAGCAGCGGTGCTGGCGCGAGCGCCATGATGGATGACCTGGGTGAAGAACTGGATCTCCACGATGTTGCAGATTCACTTCCCGAACCTGAAGATTTGCTCGAATCAGAAGACGACGCACCGATTATTCGACTGATCAATGCTCTGTTGACCCAGGCTGTTAAAGAAAACGCCTCGGATATTCATATCGAAACCTACGAAAACCGCATGACAGTACGGATGCGTGTTGATGGTGTGTTGCGCGAGATTTTATCGCCCCCACGTACCCTGGCTGCGCTGATTATTTCACGTATCAAGGTTATGGCGAAACTGGATATTGCCGAAAAACGTTTGCCTCAGGATGGTCGTATTTCTTTACGGGTTGCCGGACGTGGCGTGGATGTACGTGTGTCCACATTACCTTCCGGGCATAATGAGCGTATCGTGCTGCGCCTTCTGGATAAATCGGCGGGGCGTTTGAATCTGTCACATTTGGGTATGGATGATAATACCCATCTGCGCCTAAAAAACCTGATTAAAAAACCACATGGCATTATTCTGGTTACCGGGCCTACGGGCTCTGGTAAAACCACTACCTTATATGCTGCGCTGACGGAATTGAATGAAACCAGCCGCAATATTTTAACGGTGGAAGACCCGATAGAATATTACATTGACGGTATTGGCCAGACCCAGGTTAATAATAAGGTTGATATGAGTTTTGCACGTGGCTTACGCGCTATTTTGCGGCAAGACCCGGATGTTGTCATGATCGGTGAGATTCGTGACCTTGAGACCGCAGAAATCGCAGTACAAGCCTCCTTAACCGGTCACCTCGTTTTCTCTACACTGCATACCAATACTGCAGTGGGAGCGGTGACACGTTTGCGTGATATGGGCGTTGAGCCGTTCTTATTATCATCCAGTCTAATTGGTGTGGTGGCACAGAGGCTGGTACGTTTATTGTGTCATGAATGTAAAGTAGCCGCCGAGGCTACAGCTGCAGAATGTGAGTTATTAAAAGCTGACCCTGCCAGTAAACCCGTCATTTATCATCATAAAGGTTGTGCTAACTGTAACCACACAGGCTATGTCGGTCGCAACGGTATTTATGAATTGATTGAAATGGACGATACAACCCGCAACCTGATTCATGACGGTGCCAGTGAACAAGATGTTGAGCAATATGTGCATCAACAGACACCAACCTTGCGCCAGGACGGAATGCGTCTGGTGATGGCAGGCAAGACGTCACTGGAAGAAGTGCTTCGTGTTACCCGTGAAGACAGCAAAATCAAACCACTGAAGGCGAGTTAGACAGCAAACAACCATGCCAGCCTATGAATACACCGCACTGGATGCGAATGGTAAAGAAGAAACCGGAATGCTTGAAGCGGATAATTCGCGCCAGCTTCGCCAGTTACTGCGCGATGGAAACTTAACACCGCTTCAAGTCAAGCAGGTTGAAAAATCTGAAAAAAGCGACAGTACGAAACCACGCCGCGCAGGGCGGGTTAAAGCCGCTGAACTGGCTTTGTTGACTCGCCAGCTGGCAACGCTGGTTCAATCCGGATCGCCGCTTGAAGAGGCATTGGCAACGACCGCAAAACAAACTGAAAAACGCAATATAAAACATATACTTTCCGCCGTTCGTTCACGTGTTGTCGAAGGTCATTCCCTAGCCAACGCATTGGGTTCTTATCCTTCTGTGTTCCCCGATATGTACCGTGCAACCATTGCAGCAGGTGAACAATCAGGGCATCTGGATGCAGTGCTGGATCGTATGGCGGAATACACCGAATCCCGTCAGGAAGTGCAGCAAAAAATATCAGGTGCGATGATTTACCCCATAACACTGACGCTGTTATCCATTGCAATTGTTTCCGGGTTGCTGGCTTTTATCGTTCCTAAAATCGTCAGCGTTTTTGAAAACCTTGATCAAGAATTGCCGATTATGACCCGCATGATGATCAAAGCGAGTGACTTTATCCGCGACTATGGTTTGTACATTGGTATCGCGCTGGTGTTGGCCTACATTCTGTTTAAGCAATTGATCAAGATCCCCGAGTGGAAATACCGCTGGCATCGTTTTATTTTGCGCATTCCACTGATCAAAAAGATGGTTAGAGGCTTGAATACAGCACGTTTTGCCAGGACTTTGAGTATTTTATCTTCCAGTGGTGTACCGATCCTGGATGCCATGTCGATTTCTGCGCAGGTTATTCAAAATATGCCGATGCGTGAAGCTGTTGAGAAAGCGGCTGTGAAGGTGCGTGAAGGTATGTCGATACACCGTGCCATGGAGCAATCGGGCTTTTTTCCTCCGATGACAGTGTACTTAATCGCAAGTGGCGAAAGCAGTGGCAAGCTGGATGAGATGCTGGAGCGCTCCGCAATGCAGCAGGAACGCGAAACCGATGGCATGTTGACTACCATGTTAAGCATTTTTGAACCTGCACTGATAATTGTTATGGGCGGCGTGGTGTTACTTATTGTTTTATCAATATTATTACCGATATTAAATTTGAACCAATTGGTTAAATAACCATCCTAAATGACAGCACGTTTTATTATTGTTATTTCTTTAATCTATAAGGTGGACACATGAAAGTTTTATTTCGTCAGTTTTTATTCTTGATCGCACTCGCTGTTGCAATGGGACCTGCAATGGCAAAAGATGAATCAGGCTCGACCACATCCAAACTAAAAAAAGGGTTGTTCTCTAAAAAATCTTCTTCTAAAAGTTCTTCCCCATCATCATCTGAAGGAAAATCACAGTACAAAAAAATTGTTGTCAATGTAAACAAGGCAAGCGCCAGCGCCTTGAGTGCGTACCTGGTCGGTATCGGTCCAACCAAGGCACAGGCCATTGTTGATTACCGCCGTAAAAATGGAAAATTCACATCGGCAAAAGATTTAATGAAGGTCGATGGTATCGGCGAAGCGACCTTTGATGGATTAAAGAAAAATATTTCCACTTCACGCGGTGAAATTAGTCCACCTAAAGGTTACAAGATGGGTGAAGTGAGTAAAAAGTCAGGTTCATCTAAAAAATCATCGTCTAGCAAGAAGAGATCAACAACATCTTCAACATCGTCAAAATCCAGAACATCACGTTCTGCAGATAGTGATGATTCATCTTCTTCAAAGAAAATGTCTTCTAAA
>CAZPEE010000085.1:0-2345 GCA_964585525.1 uncultured Cocleimonas sp. | reverse complement strand
CCAAGAAAAAAACCAAGTCTACTAAATCCAGTAAAAAAGCAGATAAGAAAAAGAAAAGTAAAAAGAAAAAAGAAAAGTAAGGTTTAAATTGGTAGGTAGGTTAAATAGCGAAAATACATTTTATCGCTAAAAATAGACAGAATAGCCGGGTACTTTAATAGTATCTGGCTATTTTTTATACAAACCAGTATCCTTGTGTTCATTCTTTCAATAACTATTAAAATAAGTCTATGAATATATTAGTCACGGGTGGTGCGGGTTATATCGGCTCGCATACTTGCATCGAATTACTGGAAGCCGGTTTTAAGCCTATCGTGCTTGATAACCTGTGCAATTCTTCTACCATTTCACTGGATCGTGTTAAGCAGATAACGGGTGAAACGATTCCATTTATTGAAGGTGATGTGCGTGACCCGAAAATACTGGATCAGATATTTTCTGATTATGACATTTACGGAGTGATTCATTTTGCAGGTTTAAAAGCAGTGGGTGAATCAGTTTCCGAGCCGTTTATGTATTACGACAATAATATTGCAGGAAGTATTAATTTATTCAACGCGATGCAACGGAATAATGTGAAACGCATTATATTTAGCTCCTCCGCTACCGTTTATGGCGATCCGGCTACCGTTCCCATAACAGAAGACTTCCCTGTTAGTGCAACCAACCCCTATGGTCGCTCCAAATTGCATATTGAGGAAATCCTCCAGGATATCTACGTGGCAGATGATCAATGGAACATCGGCTTGCTACGTTATTTTAATCCGGTTGGCGCACATAAAAGTGGTTTGATTGGTGAAGACCCCAATGATATTCCGAATAACCTGATGCCTTACATATCGCAAGTCGCGGTGGGTCGCCTGGAAAAATTATCGGTATTTGGTGGTGATTACCCAACACCGGATGGAACCGGCGTTCGTGATTATATTCATGTGGTTGACCTTGCAAAAGGGCACGTAAAAGCATTACAGGCTTTTGAAGATACCAAGGTGGATAATTTGTATACCGTAAACCTGGGTACGGGTAATGGTTATTCTGTGTTAGAGATGGTCAAGGCATTCTCTAAAGCTTCAGGTAAAGAGGTTAAATACCAGATCGTTGAACGTCGTCCGGGCGATATTGCCTGTTGTTATGCCGATACGCAACTCGCCAAAGAGCTTCTTGGTTGGCAGGCAGAGCATGGTATTCAGGCAATGTGTGATGATACCTGGCGTTGGCAAAGCAATAATCCCGAAGGTTATACAGAGGTTACTCCCGTGATTGCTAACCCGGTTGTCAGTGATAATGCTACTTTGGCGAAGGAAGCGCTTAATAAACAATCAGCTATTGTTTAAAATTTGAGCAACTTAATAATAATATCTATTTGAATAAACACATAGGGTTTGATCGTGAAATACCAATTTTTAATAATAATGTCTCTTATCGCCTTGTTAAGTGCGTGTAGCCAGTCTCCTCAATACACGCCCATGGGAGAAGCACGTGCCCAACAATCAATAGAAGGTTTAAACCGTGCGCCAGCCAGGCACGTTGCCTATCAGCCAACGGTTACCGTCTCTGATTTAATTGCGGCACAGGATGTTCTGGATGTTAATGTTTTTAAAGTAGATGATCTATCTGCAAAAAAACTTACCGTAGAAGCCAATGGTACGATCTCATTGCCATTAATAGGTGCGGTCAAGGTACAGGGTTTAACCATAAACCAGGCTGAAAAAACAATCACCGCTAAATTAAAGAAGTACATGCAAGACCCTAAGGTCAGTATTACCCGGACAGATAAGGCCATCTCTAAGCGTGTTACTGTTGAAGGAGAGGTCAGAATGCCGGGCGTATACCCAATTAAGGGCAATTTGAGTTTCTTGCAGGCCATTGCCATGTCGCAGGGTTTAACTGAAGTGGCTGATACAAGAAATGTGCTGCTTTACCGTGACGGTGGTCAGCATAATGTAAGCCTTGAGTTAATCAGGTTGGGTCGATTACAAGACCCGGTATTACGTAATGATGACAGGATAGTTGTCCTAAAAGACCCTAAAAAGGTTAGGGAGAAGAAATTACTGGAATATATTCCAGCTGTAACCGCTCCTTTTAGTATTTTTCGTTTTTAAGGACTAAATAAAAGATTTTATTTTTATCTCTAAAGATTGTGCGATTCAGTTTGTAGTCAGCTAAAGCCTTGTAATATAGGCTCCGCTAACAACAAAAAGAAATCGCTGAAGCGATCAAACATTTACGGGCCGATAAGGCCCGTTTTTTTTGCTTAAGAATTTATTGTTGTTCAAATTTAGGAAAATCCTTTATTTGACAAACATGGTTTTTGTTATTCATTCGGCAATCAAGCTAGCCGGGTT
>CAZPEE010000084.1:0-8952 GCA_964585525.1 uncultured Cocleimonas sp. | reverse complement strand
TTAAATCTGAAGGCGTTATTCCAGCCGATCAATTTAAAAATGAAGCAGGTGAAATCACCGCCAAAGTGGGCGATGTGGTTGAGGTTGCACTTGAAAGTGTGGAAGATGGGTTTGGCGAAACCAAACTATCCCGTGAGAAAGCCCGTCGCTTGCGCGCCTGGGAAGTTCTACAGGAAGCACTGGACAATGATGAAATTATTACGGGTACGATTTCTGGCAAGGTTAAAGGTGGTTTCACCGTTGAGCTTGGCGACATTCGTGCCTTCCTGCCCGGTTCTTTGGTGGATGTGCGTCCGGTACGTGATACCGCTTACCTGGAAGGAAAAGAGCTGGAATTCAAACTGATCAAGCTTGACCAGAAACGCAACAACGTGGTGGTTTCTCGTCGTGCCGTGGTAGAAGATGAGTACAGCGCAGAACGCGAGCAATTGCTTGAAAGTATCGAAGAAGGCAAGCAAATCAAAGGTGTGGTCAAGAACCTTACTGATTACGGCGCGTTTATTGACCTGGGCGGTATTGACGGCCTGCTGCATATCACCGACATGGCCTGGAAACGTGTTAAGCATCCATCGGAAGTGCTTGAGATTGGGCAGGAAATTGACGTTATGGTGCTCAAATTCGATAAAGAAAAGAGCCGCGTATCACTTGGCCTTAAACAAATGGGTGATGATCCATGGCAGGATCTGGTACGTCGTTACCCGGTTAATACCCGTCTGTTTGGCAAGGTCAGCAACCTGACGGACTATGGTTGTTTCGTTGAAATTGAAGATGGTGTTGAAGGTCTGGTTCACGTGTCTGAAATGGATTGGACCAACAAGAATGTTAACCCTGCCAAAGTGGTAACACTGGGTCAGGAAGTTGAAGTGATGATCCTGGATATTGATGCGGATCGCCGTCGTATCTCTTTAGGCATGAAACAGTGTAAACCCAATCCTTGGGATGAGTTTGCCAAGACGGGTGCAAAAGGCGACAAAGTTAAAGGCAAGATCAAGTCGCTTACCGATTTCGGTATCTTCATCGGACTGGAAGGCGGCATTGATGGTTTGATTCACCTGTCGGATATTTCATGGTCACTCCCTGGTGAAGAAGCGGTTCGCGAATACACCAAAGGTGATGAGATCGAAGCCGTGATTCTTGCGGTTGATCCTGAGCGTGAGCGTATCTCGCTGGGTATCAAGCAGCTAGACCAGGATCCTTTCTCCCTGTTTGTCGCTAACAATGCCAAGGGAAGTATCGTCAAAGGTACGGTAACTGAAGTGACCCCTAAAATGGCGAAGATTGACCTGGGTGAAAATATTGAAGGTGTCCTGCGTGCATCAGAAATCTCACGTGACCGTGTTGAAGATGCCAGTACCGTCCTGAGTGTTGGTGATGAGATTGAAGCGAAATTCATGGGTGTAGATCGTAAAACCCGTGCAATTAACCTGTCTATCAAAGCGAAAGATTATGCTGAAGAAGCCGAAGTCATGAAAGAGTACAGTGGTGGCCAATCAAGCACGGGTACTTTGGGTGATTTGTTTAAGGATCAGCTTGATAAGTAAATGTGCATAACATCAACGGCTTAAGTCCAGTATGCTGGGTTTAAGACAGTTCTATTAAAAAGGGCCGGTTTTTTAAAAAAACCGGCTTTTTTTATGGTTTTCATGGGCTTAATCGCAGAGTTTGGCTTTTATTCAGGTTGAAGTAGTAGTACACTAAAAAACGAATAAAAATCAATTAAACATAAAAATGCCTATTTGGATGGTTTTATCAGTTGTCTGGATGCATGGCAAATCACAGTTGCGAGTAATTCACGGGAGTTAAGTAATATGACAAAATCGGAAATTATTGATATTCTTTCCAGAAAACAAAGTCATCTCAGTAGTCGGGATATTGAATTATCCATCAAACTTCTATTGGAACAAATGAGTGATACATTGAGTAGTGGGGAAAGAATCGAAATTCGTGGCTTTGGCAGTTTTTCATTGCATCACCGTAAGGCTCGTCGTGGCAGAAACCCAAAAACGGGCGAGAGTGTTGATTTGACTGCAAAATATGTACCGCATTTTAAACCCGGAAAAGAATTGCGAGATCGTGTTAATCAATCTAAAGACAAATATCCTATCCAGGAATAAAACGTTAACAAAAGATTATTGCTAAAGTTGTTGTTATTAAGTAACTGCACAGATTACCCTCGTTTTGCGCCAAACCAAGGCGGAAGCGCGCAGTTTACAAATGTAAATGAGCACTTCCAACGCAGAGTTGGCGCAAATAAGAGGGTAAGTTGAGTAGTTATGTATAAAAAGGCGGGATTAGTGGTAATACAATGGTAGAGATTCTCTTTTTATTATTACCGCTTGCGTTTTATTCCGGCTGGCGAGCCGCACGCAAACAGTTTAAAAAACAGCAACAACAACAATGCCAATTATCCGATAGTTTCGTAACAGGGGTTAATTACCTACTGAGTGAACAACCCGATAAGGCACTGGAAGTTTTTCTGGATTACCCGGATATTGATGAATATACCGTGGAGACTTACCAGTTGCTGGGTAATATGTTTCGTGGCAGGGGCGAAGTTGACCGTGCATTACGGGTTCATCAAAACCTCATTGCCAGGCCAAATTTAAATGCACAACAAAAAGAGAAGGCAATGTTTGCTTTGGGCAAAGATTTCCTTGCCGCTGGCATGATGGATCGTGCAGAGCGTGTTTTTCAGGAAATGCTGGATAATATATCTAAAACCAGGCAAGTCAGTAAATCGTCCGTTTGTCGATCCTTGCGCAGTATTTATGAACAAACCCAGGAATGGCATAAGGCAATTGATGCAACCCAGTGTATTCAAGAACATGCCGGGAAAGATGATGATGGCAATAGGGGCGATGGCGATGACCATAAACAGGTTAGCAACCCTGCCTTAATAGCACATTATTATTGCGAGTTGGCTGACGAAGCCTTGCATCAGGGAAACCTGCATGAGGTTGATCGTTTGATGGGCAAGGCGCAAAAAGCGCACAAACAATCCACCCGGCTTATGTCTTTACGTGGTGATGTTGCCTACCATCAGCAACATTATAAACAGGCGCTTAAACATTATCTGGCGGCCATAAAAACAGATAGTCGCCTACTGAGTATGTTGTTTGATAAGCTGGAGACAGCAGCGATTAAAGCCAATAGTATTCAATCCTTACAAAATGATTTAATAAAATTATATAAAAAGAACCAGGATAAATCGTTGTTTGAAGTGATTGTAGTGCTTGCGAATAAACATAGCCTGGCTAGCGCAGGGATAACAAAATCAGCAATCAGTCAAGAGGTTGGCCAGTTAATCGAATCTGAGCTGGGCTCAAAGAAACTGAATATAGAATCAATTTACAAGGCGTCTGGCTTTATCAGGCAACACCTTGATGATGGCACTCATACCGGGATTGATGCCAAAGCAGGTTTGGGTTTAACCCAGCAGGCACTGGGAAATTATTTAGAGGGCTTGCCAAGGTTTTGTTGTGAGCATTGCGGTTATCGTTTGCATAATTACCTGTGGCGTTGTCCAGCTTGCCAGCAATGGGATACCATCAACCATGCCTGATTTATTACTCTTGTAATAAGCGGTCAACTGAGGATTCCAGGTTTATACACCATGCTGACAAGAAAACGATGTCACTTTAGAAACGACTAACCCTTACCCTGGGAGAGAATATGACCAGCAAACTTATCATTGCACTTGATTTTCCTTCTGCCGAACAGGCTCTTAATTTTATTAAACCGTTATCACCCGCTAACTGCAAACTCAAAGTGGGTTTTGAATTATTTGTTGCTGCTGGTCCCGATTTTGTAAAGCGTCTGGTTGATCAGGGCTACGATGTGTTCCTTGATCTTAAATTCCACGATATTCCAAACACGGTAGCCTCGGCCTGTAAACGTGCGGCGCAGCTTGGTGTATGGATGATGAATGTACATGCCTGTGGTGGTGACAAGATGATGCAGGCAGCCAGGCAGGCATTGCATGAGTCTAACGCCACGGCAAAACTGATTGCGGTGACGGTGTTAACCTCTATGGATCAGGCGCAGCTTAATGCTGTCAACCTGTTTGTTTCCCCACAAGACCAGGTAAAGCACCTGGCGGAATTGACCCGGCAGTCGTCACTTGATGGTATTGTCTGTTCAGCCCAGGAAGCAAGTATGCTGCGTGAATTAGTGGGTAAAGACTTTTTACTGGTAACGCCCGGTATTCGTCCCCTGGGCGCAGACCAGGGTGATCAAAGCAGGGTAATGACACCTGCCGAAGCGCATGCTGCCGGAGTTAGTTATATTGTGGTTGGCAGGCCAATTACTCAGTCGGATAATCCACTGGCGGTGATCGAGCAGATCAATCTGGATATGTGTTAGCAAAAGACGGAGCTATCCCAGAATAGAGCGGATATAAGGTAATAATAAAGTGGCTAGCCCCAACACTGCGGCATAGCCGACAATATCGGTGGCGGTCGTCAAGAGCACGCTGCCTGCTAAAGCCGGGTCAACCCCGATTTTGCGTAAAATTATTGGCAACAAGACGCCTACCAGCGGTGCAACCAATAAATTCAGTAGCATGGCAATCGCTATCACAATGCCAATGCTGGCATCGTGGAAAACCAGCACGGATATGACAAACACCACGGTTGCCCAAAGGACACCGTTAATGAGTCCCAGCATGATTTCCCGCGTAACCAGTGATGTGGTATTACTTTTTGCGATTTGCCCCAGTGCCAGGCCACGTATTACCAGAGTCAGTGTCTGGCTACCTGCGATACCGCCCATACTGGGCACGATGCCCATCAGTACGGCGAGTGCCACGGCAGATTCAATGGTATCGGTAAACTGGTTAATGACCCAGGCAGCCATAAACGCAGTCGCCAGGTTCGTTCCTAGCCACAGCGCCCGACGCTTGAGGCTGGATAAAACCGGTGCAAATAAATCCTCTTCTTCGTTCAGGCCGGCCATACTCATCATGGAGTGCTCACCTTCATCACGGATAACATCCACCACATCATCGACGGTGATACGGCCGAGTAGCTTACCCTGGTCATCTACCACGGGTGCAGAAACATAGTTGCGATCTTCAAACAACTGCGCGACCTCATTATTTTTCATGCTGGCAGAAATTGCAGGGTAGTCGGTTTGCATGATCTCGCTGACCATTTGCTCTGGCTGGCTGGTCAGCAGGGTCGTGATAGGTAATACACCAACATAGCGTCCGTAGTTATCAATGACAAACAGGCTATCGGTATGTGAAGGCAAGTCTCCCTGCATGCGCAGGTAACGTAACACCACATCGACGCTGACATTGGGCCGTGTGGTTACCACCTGGGTATCCATCATGCCGCCGGCGGTGTCTTCATCATAGCCTAAAACGGTTTCAACACGTTCGCGCTGTTGGCGACCCATGCCATCCAGTGTTTCCTGGATTAATGATTCAGGCAAGCTTTGTAACAGGTCGGCTACGTCATCAACATCCAGGTTTTTGACCGATTTGACCAGCTCGTCTGATTCCATCTCATCAACTAAACTGGCACGGGCTTCTTCGCCCAGCTCAACCAGCACCTCACCTTCATTCTCAGGATCAATCAATTCCCAAAGGAAGCGCCGCCTCGAAGGAGGGGAGGATTCAAGGAAATGGGCAATTTCCGCCGGGTGCATGGCATTCATCATACGTTGCAATTGAAACAGTGAACCTGTTTCAACCGCTTCTGAAAGACGCTCCAGGCGCTCTTCACTATTTTGATGAACTTGGTTAGTCATGAACGCTCTATACATTGCTCATTAATTGGAGCAGGGATATTAACATACCTATAGCTTTTATCATGCTATTCGTGTTTGTTGATTTCGATATGATAAAAACAGTTGTAGAGTTTTTAATCAGTGTATTTTTTGCCCAGCCGTTTATCTGTAAATAGATACCGTGATTGATTCTGGCGCTTCACATTGACAGGCATGCCCAATAGTCTTCACCTTACTTGTTGGGGAGTTTATAAACTCGGTAAAAATCGTTACTGGGTTGATAATCATGGCGCAGGGATGCGCAATTTAAACAGGTTCGGACGAGCTGTTTAAATTGCCAGGTAAATAATTCAGATTAATTGGGAGAACTGAATGGACTCATTTGTTGTAAATGAAAAACAGTTTGGTGAAACATATATTGCACCAGACCCGGATTTTATCAGTGCTATTTCGTTTTTTTCGAGTAGTTTACCGTGGGATCGGTTTAAAATATTTTTTGATGCCAGAAAACTGGTGGGCTTGAATGGTGATGAACAATTAACCTTATTACGTTTCCTTGCGGTTCAGGAATTACTGTGTCTTGATGATCAGGATTTGCTCCGCTGGTTAAAAAACCAGTTCTATCTTTTCAGTTTTCTCCAGCCTGTTTTTAAGCCGCGTTTACCAACCCTTGAATTATTAAAGCAGTTTCGTTCCGAACTGGATAATATTGGCTTGCTGGAGCCATTTAGAAAACATTGCCAGCATATCATTGCTGAACACGGTCAGCGTTTTCCTGAAATAAAGCCGTTGCAAGAGACTACGCTTAAACCGGAAACTGGGAACAAGGATGGCGGTTCAGAAAAACAAAACCAGGATGAAAAGGGCATAGATTTCAGCCAATCACTACTATCAAAGACACGGGATTTTATAAAGAAATCACCTTCTATTTTTGGTTCTGTGCCCTCGCCATCAATGAAAGAGCCTTCAATGCAGGAAATACCGGGCAGAAGTTGTGAGAATTGCGGTAGTTTTGATTTTATTCGTTTGAAATCGTCACAAGAAGAATCAAGCCTACCTGCTATCCGTTTTATTCGGTGCCGGATTTGTGGCAATACCACACGGGAGAAATAAACAGGCGTTTGGTTAATCTCCCAGCATATCTTGTAGATTGGCAATGTAGGACTCGGCAGTTTCCTGCATTTGCTCCTGCGAAACGACAACCTTATCCGCCCACTCAATATGCTCTTCAGGTAGTTCTTCAAGAAAGCGGCTGGGTTCGCAGGGTGTTGTTTCACCAAACTTGTTGCGCATTTTACAAAAGCTGATGGTTAACTGGCGCTGCGCACGGGTGATGGCAACGTAAGCCAGGCGGCGCTCTTCTTCCAGTCCATCTTCCTCCAGTGAATTGGCGTGCGGCAGTATTTCTTCTTCTGCGCCGATAATAAACACATAGGGAAATTCCAGTCCCTTGGCGGTGTGCATGGTCATTAAACTGATGGCGTTATTTTCTTCCTCTTCCTGGTTACGCTCAAGCAAGTCCATTAAACTCATGTGCGCAATAATCTCAGCGAGGCTTTCCTTGCCGTCACCATCGTCATAAAGCCTGCGTGTCCAGTCGATGATTTCGTTGACGTTTTGCATACGTTGTTCGGCCATTTTTTGTGAAGAACTGGTGTTGAGCAACCAGTCTTCGTAGGCAGTTTCGGTAACGACCCGTTGCACCAGTTCGTGGGGAGCAACGTCCAGTGATGCTTGCGCCAGTTCTCGTATCCAGTAGGTAAACTGCTCCAGGCGCTTTACCGCTTTTTTGGAAACACGCTGTGCAAAACCCATTTCCTGGCTTGCCATAAACAGGCTAATGTGGCGCTCGTTGGAATATTCGCCGAGCTTTTCCAGGGTGCTTGCGCCGATGGAACGCTTTGGCGTATTGACCACACGCAAAAAAGCGGCATCATCGGCGCTATTCCCAATCAGTCTTAAATAAGACAGTATGTCTTTGACTTCGGCACGGGCGAAAAAGGAGGTTCCACCGCTGACCTTGTAGGGCATATTGTTCTCGCGTAGGTAGCGCTCAAACAGGCGGCTCTGGTGGTTGCTGCGGTACAGAATCGCCATATCCTGGTATTGTGCTTTATCACGAAAAGTATACTTCATCATTTCGCCAATCACTGACTCGATTTCATGTTCGCTACTGCGGCAGGGCAGTATTTTGATTTTCTCGCCTTCGCCCAATGCACTCCAGAGGTTTTTTTCAATGAGATGCGGATTATTGGCAATCAGTGTATTGGCACTTTGTAATATACGTGAGGTTGAGCGGTAATTTTGTTCCAGCTTAATCACTTTGAGGTTGGGATAATCTTCCTGGAGCTGTACCAGGTTTTCGGGCCTTGCACCACGCCATGCGTAAATGGATTGGTCATCATCGCCTACCACGGTCAGTTCTTTTCTGGCACCAGCCAATAACTTAATTAATTCATACTGGCAGGTATTGGTATCCTGGTACTCATCCACCATCAAGTAACGCAGCTTGTTTTGCCACTTTTTTAAAATTTCCGGGTGCTGCTGAAACAACTGTAACGGTAACAGAATCAGGTCATCAAAATCTATCGCGTTATAGGCTTTTAGCTGGCGCTGGTAACTGCGGTAAAGTTTGGCAGCACGGATTTCATGCGGTGTTGAGGCGACCTGAAAGGATTGCTCAGGCGTGACAAAATCATTTTTCCAGCGCGAAATAATCCACTTTGCATCGTCATCATTTTTTTTATCGGTATCATTCTCGGCAGCAACCTCGTTAAAAGACAATTCTTTTAAAATGGTCGAGGTATCCTGTGCATCAAAAATGGTAAAACCGGCTTTGTAGCCCAGTGTTTTATATTCGCGGCGAATAATATTCAAACCCAGTGTGTGAAAGGTGGATACGGTCAAACCACGCGATTCTTCTGAATCAAGCAACTCACTCACGCGTTGTTTCATCTCGCGGGCAGCCTTATTGGTAAAGGTGATTGCCGCAATATTTTTGGCATCAATCCCGGCTTTGCGGATCAACCATGAAATTTTTTGTGTAATAACCCGTGTCTTGCCACTGCCAGCACCAGCCAGTACCAGCAAGGGGGAACCGATATGCTCAACGGCGGCCTGTTGCTGTGGGTTAAGTTGAGGTTTTGTCATAGTTGCGGGTTGGGAAGACATGGCGCAGCATAGTACGTTAGAAATTAAAAATTAAGAAGATTATTCATTATT
>CAZPEE010000083.1:0-8963 GCA_964585525.1 uncultured Cocleimonas sp. | reverse complement strand
CAAACGACGGGAAGCGCATTCTAATGTAGCGAAGTGTGGCTGGCAAATTCTTGCGCTAAAAAACTGTGATTGTTGCATAACGCAGGTTATAATCCGCGCCTTTAATTATTTGTATTTGTATTTCCCTATTTATGCAAATGATCAGTCAGTCATTTTTAAAGCATCAATAAAAAGTGCTGACAAAAGCTACAAACATAAAACAACTGGACGTTTTAATATGTTTAAATCATTTTTTGGTATGTTTTCCAATGACATATCTATTGATCTTGGGACTGCCAACACGCTGATTTATATGCGCGGCAAAGGTATCGTGCTTGATGAGCCTTCGGTGGTGGCAATACGCCAGGACAGGGGGCCGGGTGGGCCAAAGAAGATTGAAGCAGTGGGTGTCGAAGCTAAAAAAATGCTGGGACGCACCCCGGAAAATATCACGGCTATTCGCCCCATGAAGGACGGGGTAATTGCGGATTTTACCTACACTGAAAAAATGCTTCAGCATTTCATCCGTAAAGTGGATACTGGGCGTATCTTCAGGCCGCGTCCACGTGTGGTTATCTGTGTGCCCTGTGGTGCTACCCAGGTAGAGCGCCGTGCAATCAAAGATTCTGCCATGGGTGCTGGTGCACGCAAAGTGTATCTGGTTGAAGAGCCTATGGCGGCTGCGATTGGTGCAGGTGTCCCTATTGATGAAGCTATCGGCTCCATGGTTCTGGATATTGGTGGCGGTACATCTGAGGTGGCGATTATGTCGCTGCGGGGTATTGTATATTCAGCCTCTGTGCGCATTGGTGGTGACAAGCTGGATGAATCCATTATCAGTTATGTGCGTAGAAATTACGGCATGCTCATTGGTGAGGCTACAGCCGAGCATATTAAGTGCACTATTGGTTCTGCCTACCCTGGCAAAGATTTGTTAGAAATTGAAGTGAAAGGCCGTAACCTGTCAGAAGGTGTGCCAAGAAGTTTCACACTAACCAGTAATGAAATTCTCGAAGCGTTGCAAGAACCATTATTTGGCATTGTCAGCGCAGTAAAAACGGCATTGGAACAAACCCCGCCAGAACTGGGTGCGGATGTGGCAGACCGTGGCATCGTCCTTACGGGGGGTGGTGCATTATTAAGGGATCTTGACCGTTTATTGATGGAAGAAACGGGTATACCCGTCGTTGTTGCCGATGATCCATTAACCTGTGTGGCACGTGGTGGTGGAAGGATTCTGGAAATGCTGGATGACGATGGTTTCGATTTTTGGGCTTCAGAATAATACTAACCCGGATATTTCATGAAGGCGGTTATTGTTTGGAAAATAATCCTATATTATCCGCTTGAGAAGAAAAATGACGAATTTTCAAAATTACAGTTTGTACCTGAATGGTTTTCTGAAAAAATCAGCTTCACAGCTTGCACAAAATCGTTCCAGCCATAGCCTTGCCATGACTGGAACGATGTTTGCACAATCTGTTTTGTTGAATTTTTCCAGAAATACCATTTCCTTCATGAAACATCCGGGCTAAATCAGTTTGATAGCAGGAGCATATTATCCACGATCTTGGCGCTGATAATAACCGGCAGCAGAAAACGCTAATCAAGTTTACCGTGCTTGCCTTACTCTCAGGGGCGCTGATGGTTGTTGACTATCGGGGAGCTTCATTAATGCCCCTGCGCACTGCATTGAAAATGCTGCTCTATCCTGTCCAGTATACGGTTGACCTGCCGTATCGAGCCGCCAGCTTTACGCGTGAGTTTTTTTCGGAGCACGATAAGATTTCGACACAAAACCGTGAATTACGCACGCTGATAAATGTGTATGCGGCAAGAGACCAAAAATATTTTTCTATCGCCAAGGAAAATCAGCGTTTACGCTCGCAATTAGATGCGGTTCCTGCAGTGCGTGAAAAATTCACCCTGGCTGAAATTTTATCCGTATCAGCTGATCCCTTTAGGCAAAATGTAGTGATTAACAAAGGTGCCAATGAAGGCCTGTTTGTTGGCCAGGTTGCACTGGCGGGCAAAAATATCTACGGCCAGGTGGATAGTGTTACGCCTAATTCAGCTGTAGTGACGCGTTTAACCGATGTAAAACATGCCATTCCAGTACGCAATGTCCGAACAGGTGAGAGTGCGCTGGCAACGGGTACAGGAAAAATCAACTTGCTTGAACTTAAACATATTGAAGCAAAAATGGATGTACAGGCGAATGATGTTTATGTCAGTTCCGGGCTTGGGCAGTTGTTTCCAGCTGATTTTCCAGTAGCCATTGTCCGCAAAGTTGCCTACAACCCCGGTGACTCACTAATGAAAGTTAAGGCAGAGCCACTAACGGACTTCACCAAAACACGGGAGATACTGTTGATCTGGCGTTCAGATTATGCAAACGTTGTTGACTGGGACGAAGAAGCCAATGAAAACAAAAATAACAAGCGTGAAGTAGCTACCAAAAAAACACTAAAAAATAAAAAAACCAAACACAGCAAAAGTAATAACAAACAAAAAATAAAGAAACAACAGGCTAAAAAGAAAAAAACAACAAAAGATAAGAACAAAAAGGCCAGAAATTAATATGGAAAATATTGTTCTGCGTTTTACGGGCGCCATGCTTATTTCTTTTTTAATTGCACTGGCGCTGACGATGTTGCCGCTTGCCGAAGAGTGGAAGTTATGGCGGCCGGAATGGATAGCCATGACGATTATTCATTGGGTATTGTTAGTACCTAAAAAAAGTAGTCTGGTTTTGGCCTGGTTAATGGGTTTGCTTGTTGATGCACTCTATGGCTCACTTCTTGGGCAACATGCTTTTGGCTACATGCTGATTGCATTTATGGCGCTACGCTTGCGCCCGCGCATTCTGATTGACAGTTTTTTGCACCAGCTCTTTTTGCTCATTTTGACTTTGGGTACTTACCTGCTGATAAACCTCTGGATACTGGGAATTAGTGGCAACACACCAGAGCCCTGGGTTTACTGGACACCCGTATTAAGCAGCGTGATTGTGTGGCCTATTTATCATTATTTCCTGACCAAAGTGTTTACAGAACAGAAAGCTTTTGATTATTAGCGAGCTTACCATTGATTGAGGCAGGACAGAATGGAAGCTTATTTTATTAAAAGTGTTCTTGATCAGGCGCTTAAAAGTGCTTGAATATCATTTGTCTCTATTAGACCAACCCCTTTATCCAGTAGTTGTTTTGCCAAATCACTGTTATTAACAGTATAAGCCATCCACTTCCAGTTTCCTTTCCAAAGCGGCCCTTCCCGGAGTTTTTGATAATTGCAAATCAGGTAATGTGGGTTTAGCTTTTGTGCTTTCTGGTGAAAATTTTCGTTATATTTTTGTAGCACCCAGCCGGTTTTTATGTTGCTGTGGCGTTGGGTGTATTCCAGCGCTGGATAAGAAAAAGAAATAATGACCACTTCTGAAGTATGGGTATGCAGTGCATTGAGTAGTCGCCGCATAACACACTCTAAACCAAAATAATCCAGGCTTTCCTGTTTGATTTCTACGAATGCGGTTGCAGACGGGAACTGGCTGAGTAATTCCAGCATGTGTTCCAGGGTATACACGGGTGTAGGGTAAAATTGATCGCCGAAGCGTTCAGGCTCATGAACACTAATGTCGGCTAATTGACTGGTTTTGCTCTCAAATACACTTAAAGCCAAATTAGCGGTACGCTTAAAATCACTGTCATGGATGACGAGCAACTCATGGTCGGCATTCATTTGGATATCAAATTCAACCAATAAGACACCAGCCCGTAAAGCCGCTTGTATGCTTCGATTGGTGTTTTCCGGGAAATGATAATTATCACCACGATGGGCGACCAGTGTTTTTTTGTTCATCTTGATGCTATTTTAGGATAAAAAGCGTTAAAATGCGCAACCTATGCAAAAGCAGTTAATCCTCACATGAAGTCGCATCACCCTTATCGGGAAATTCCCTACAACTACACCTCATTTTCAGACCGGGAAATCATCTTGCGGGTACTGGGTAAGCGCGCCTGGGGGATTCTGGAAACATTACGTGATGAGCGCTCAACAGGGCTATCAGCACACATGTTGCTGGAAGTTCTGGGAGATATATGGGTGGTTATGCGCAACCCCTATATCCAGGATGACCTTCTGGAAAATGAGAAGCGCCGCTATTCACTGATTGAAGCCATGCGCGAGCGCCTTGAGCGTATCAAATCACGCGCTGATGGCAATGAGCTCACCCTGGAACTGGTTGATATCGCCTGTCAATCGGTCGATCAATTCGCTACCTGGTTTGCTGATTACTATGCCTTGCGCAAACGTGCCAAACGAAAATTCCGCCAGATTACCCGCAAGGATAACATTCAATTCGATGGACTGGCGCGTGTCTCACACGTCACCGATGCAACAGACTGGCGTGTTGAATTACCCTTTGTGGTGCTTACCCCGGATAGCGAAGAGGAAATCGCCCTGCTGGTGCAAACCTGTATCAAGTTGGGTTTAACGGTTATTCCGCGTGGTGGTGGTACGGGTTACACCGGCGGTGCGATTCCGCTGGATGCAATGAGCGCGGTGATTAATACCGAAAAGCTGGAAACACTCGGCGAGATTCAAAAACGCAATGACCTGATTGGCGTTGAAAAAGACGTTTCCGTGATTCGCGCCGATGCGGGTGTGGTGACGCGGCGCGTATCCGAGGCGGCAGAAAAGGCAGGATTGGTTTTTGCAGTAGACCCGACCTCGCAAGATGCTTCCACCATCGGCGGCAATGTCTCGATGAATGCCGGCGGCAAGAAGGCTGTTATGTGGGGAACCACGCTGGATAACCTGGTGTCCTGGCGCATGGTTACGCCGGATGCAGAGTGGCTGGAAGTCGAACGGATTAATCATAACCTGGGCAAAATACATGACCAGCAAAATGTCAGTTTTCGTGTCACGCGCTACGAAAAAGATGGCAAAACAGCCAAGGGCGATGTCGAAATACTCGAATTCAAAGGCCAGTTTTTCCGCAAGGAAGGCCTGGGCAAAGACGTTACCAACAAGTTTTTGGGCGGACTGCCGGGGATTCAAAAAGAAGGTTGTGATGGGCTGATCACCTCGGCGGAATTTATTTTGCACCGTATGCCGGAACAGGTGCGTACCGTGTGCATGGAATTTTACGGCAGCGATTTACAAGAGGCCGTGCCTGCGATTGTTGAGGTTAAGGATTACCTTGATGGTGACCCAAATGTACTGCTGGCAGGCCTTGAACATCTGGATGAGCGTTATGTCAAAGCGGTTAAATATACGCCCAAATCGGCACGTCGCGCTTTCCCAAAAATGGTGTTGATTGCGGATATTGTTGGCGATGATGAAGCCAGGGTTGCCGAAGCTGCCTCACATATTGTCAAGCTCACCAACGCCCGCAACGGCGAAGGGTTTATTGCGATCAGCCCCGAAGCTCGCCGCCAGTTCTGGGTAGACCGTGCCCGAACCGCTGCAATTGCTGCACACACCAACGCCTTTAAAATCAACGAGGACGTGGTGATTCCGCTGGATAAACTGGATGCTTATAGCGAAGGCATTGAGCGCATTAATATTTTCCAGTCCACACAAAATAAACTGGCGCTGATTGATGCGGCAGTGGAGACGATTTGCGCTGATAACCCAGATCTGGACAGGCAGCTGCGTAACCAGCCAGGTTATGAAGAAAGTGCAGAAAACAATGCAATTCTGCAAGCCAAGAAAGACCATGCTTCAGAGCATTTAAACGCGGTTCGTAAGCGCTGGCAGTCTATTCTTGACCATGTTGATGATGAAGCGGCGAAGCATGATGAGCTATTGGATGATCAAGCGCGGGCCAGTCTTAAAAAAGGCGACAAACTGATCAACCTGCTGCTACGCCGGGATCTGCGCATCTCTTATCGGGAAGAAATCAAAAAACCGCTGGAAGATATTTTTGTTGGGCAGACACTGAAACCGCTGCGTGATGCCATCAAGGAGATACACAAAAAAATCCGCTCCAAACGGCTATTTGTGGCGCTACACATGCATGCGGGTGATGGCAATGTGCACACCAATATCCCGGTTAACTCAAACGATTATGAGATGATGCAGGAAGCCGAGCGTATCGTCGATCAGGTGATGCAACTGGCAACGGATTTAGGCGGGGTCATTTCTGGCGAGCATGGCATTGGCCTGACCAAAATGCATTACCTTAATGATGCAGTGATTAATGATTTTGCGCAGTACAAAGAACAGGTTGACCCGGATGGACATTTTAACAAAGGCAAACTGATGCCGGGTTCTGGCTTGCAAAATGCTTACACACCATCGCTCAGGCTGGTGGAACGCGAAGCCTTGTTGCTGGAACATAATGAGCTGGGCGCGCTCAATGATGACATCAAGGATTGCCTGCGTTGTGGCAAGTGCAAGCCGGTCTGTAATACCCATATTCCACGCGCCAACCTGCTTTATTCTCCGCGTAATAAAATACTCGCAACGGGCTTAATGCTGGAAGCTTTCTTGTACGAAGAGCAAACCCGGCGAGGTATTTCGCTACGCCATTTTGAAGAAATGAATGATGTGGCCGATCATTGTACGGTTTGCCATAAGTGCCTGAACCCGTGCCCGGTCAATATTGACTTTGGTGATGTTACCGTGCGCATGCGCAGTATTTTAAAAGCACGAAAACAGAAAAAATTCAATGCAGTCACCTGGGCTTCGATGCAATTTTTAAACATCAAAGACCCAACCACCATCAAGCTGATGCGTGCCGGACTGGTGCAAATGGGTTACAAATCACAACGCCTTGGCCATACACTTTTTAAGCGTTTAGGTATTATAAAACCGAGCAGGCGACCCAAAGGCACCACCGGCAAAGCGCCGATTAAAGAATACGTCGTGCAGTTTGTTAAAAAACCGTTACCCGCACACGTGCCAATGCAAACCACGCGCGCCATGCTGGGGCTGGAAGATGAGAAAACCGTCCCCGTTTTGCGCAAACCTGATGTGAAGAAAAGGGGTGATTCGGTTTTCTATTTCCCCGGTTGTGGTTCAGAAAGGCTGTTCTCTCAAATCGGCATGGCAACGATTGCGATGCTTTATGAAACCGGCGCAACCACGGTGTTGCCACCAGGCTATTTGTGTTGTGGCTATCCGCAAAATGCCAGCGGCGATACCGACAAAGGCACACAGATTTCGACCGAAAACCGCGTATTGTTCCACCGTATCGCGCAAGCCTTGTCCTACTTGCAAATTGATACGGTGATTGTCTCTTGTGGCACCTGCCTGGACCAGTTACTAAAATACGAATTCGAGAAAATTTTCCCCGGCTGCCGTTTGCTGGATATCCATGAATACCTGCTCGAAAAAGGCGTAAAGCTGGATGGCACCAGCGGCACAAAATACGTCTACCATGACCCTTGCCACACGCCGATTAAAACCACCGACCCAACACAATTAACCTCTGATCTAATGGGCCAGGAAGTGCTGTTGACAGACCGCTGCTGTGGCGAAGCCGGCACATTCGCCGTGAGCCGTCCTGATATTGCCAGCCAGCTACGCTTTAGAAAACAGGAAAGCCTGCGGGAAGGCATTGTGGCACACACGGGCAGCGATACAGCAAAAAATGGCAACGTCAAAATACTCACCAATTGCCCCGCTTGCCAGCAGGGTCTCTCCCGCTACGCCGACGACACCGGTATGGACACCGACTATATTGTGGTTGAAATGATGAAAGAGCTACACGGCGATAAGTGGCAGGCACAATTTGTAGAAACAATCACCAACGGCGGAATCGAGAAGGTCTTGTTGTAGCAATAGCTTGCAATATCCAGAAAGACCAGTATACTGGTCTGTATGAGCAACATAAAGTCAGAGAACAATATGATCCGTGAACAGGTTGGCTCCTACGATGCCAAAACCAAATTGCCTGAAATTTTACGCAAGGTAGAAGCGGGTAAAAATTACACGATTACCAATCGGGGCAAGCCGGTTGCTGATTTAATCCCAAGTCACGCCAGCCGCAAGGCGAAGGCACAAACAGCCATAGATAATCTGTTAAAAGCACGCAAGCAGATTGTTTCTGATGCTGATTTGAATGCCATGAAACTCTCTGGCAGAAAATAAATAAAGACAAGCACCTAGAACCAAATAAGTCGCAAATATGAACGCCTTTGTACTGGATAATTCCGTCGCCATGCGCTGGTTACTGGCAACTGAAAAAGAATCAGACCAGGACTACGCCGAAAACGTCTTAAAAAGCCTACTCGATAATACTGCCTATGTACCAAACCTGTGGCATCTTGAAGCAAGCAACGTACTGTTAAATGCTAAAAAACAAGACAATATTGGCGCAGGAGAACTGCAAGCCTTCTTGTTACAACTGGAAAACCTGCCTATTTTTGTTGATCAGCAAACCGCACAACAGGCGTTAACGCATACCCTTTCACTCGCAGATAGCTACAATTTAAGTAGCTATGATGCCGCCTATCTGGAACTGGCATTACGCGAAGGCTTAGCCATCGCCACCCTGGACAAAGCCTTGATCCGCGCCTGTAAAAAAGCTGCTATTGAGGTTTATCTCAAACCACATTAATTACCACGAAGGGCACGAAGCACACGAAGGGAAATCCTAGAAGTGGCTTTAGATTTCGTAATAACAATAAGAAGTTTAGTTGCACTATAAATAACGCTTGATCGTTTAATAGCATCTGTTTATTATGGCTTGAATAACCATTTGATGAATAAGGATGTTCATACTCATGTCAAACCCCCAAGCCCGTATTGTTCTTTTTTTTCTCGCTTTTCTTTTTAGTTTAACGGCTAGCGCATCCCCGACGTTTGTTGACGAACATACTGCAATCCAGCCGAGTGGTTATCAGTTTCATGTAAATAAAACCAGGAATAATAGTCCCTATGTTAAGGAGATAGATTCTGGTCATACGGTTATTTTTGATGAGAGAAAAAATCAGTGGGTTTATGCGGTTTTAGATAGAAATAATAAATTAAGTCCT
>CAZPEE010000082.1:0-9010 GCA_964585525.1 uncultured Cocleimonas sp. | reverse complement strand
GTAAACTCGGCTTTGGCTTCCTGCGTCGCCCTACCTCCTCCATCCTTGGAGTCGTGCGCGCTTCCGCCTTGATTTGGCGCAAAACGAGGGCAATCTGAGCAGTTATCTGCATTACGCTGAGTCGTTACTAATTTTGAATTAAATCAGTTTAAGGCGTTTTTAATTAGACCGCTGATTTTTCCCATATCAGCACGGCCCTGAGCTTTGGGTTTAATATAGCCCATGACTTTACCCATGTCTTTCATGGTTGTCGCACCCGTTGCGCTAACGGCTTGTTTAATCAACTCTTCTATTTCAATATCGCTTAGTGGTTCGGGCAGATAAGCCTGGATGATGCTTAATTCCAACTCTTCCTGGGCGACCAAATCATCACGCCCTGCCTTGTTAAACTGGGCAATGGACTCACGCCGCTGCTTACTCATTTTATCAAGGATAGCCAACACGGCCGTATCATCCACATCTTTACGGGTATCAACTTCCTGTTGCTTAATAGCAGCCAGAATTGTTCGCACAGTGAGCAAGCGCTGCTTATCCTTGGCGCGCATTGCCACTTTCATATCTTCGGTCAGTTGTTTTTTTAACTCAGGCATGAGCTGGATAAATGACTAATAATTAGTACATTCTTACGCGACGGTTAAGTTCACGCTTTAGGTTCTTGATGTTACGTTTTACCGCAGCCGCTTTTTCTCTTTTACGGATAGATGTTGGCTTTTCGTAAAACTCGCGACTGCGAACTTCTGCTACAACACCGGCCTTTTCGCAGGTACGCTTAAAACGACGTAATGCAATTTCAAAAGGCTCGTTTTCTCTAACTTTTACGCTTGGCATAGTGTTTGTGCTCTATCTTAAAACTTTAATAAAAAATGAACGGCACATTATACTCCCAAGCATCACAAAAAACAAAGCACTCTCGGTTTTTTTAACGCTATTTGTAGTTTTTAAACAAACAAAAGAGCTTTTATCTTTTCTGCGCTTCCGTTTATGCAGAAAAATCACTGCGTTAGCACTCAAGCTACTGTAGAATATTGTAGAATTATTGACCACTTGGTACTTAAGGAAATCCTGATCAAGTCCAATTATTTTTAGCTTGCTAAATTATAATCGACTTAATCAGGACCTCCTTAACAACAACAGATGACAACAACAGACTAAAAACAAATGAAAAAATACACCCTCTTATTTACGACCATACTATTAATGCTGACCGTTTCAGCCTGCTCTGTATACAAAATGGAAATCCAACAGGGAAATGCGCTCAGTAACGAAACTGTTTCACAGCTCAGGCCTGGCATGAGCAAAAACGAAGTGGCAACATTATTAGGAAGCCCCCTATTGCATGATGGCTTTCACAATAATCGTTGGGATTATGTTTATTTCACCAATAAAAAAGGTGAGAAAAATTTACGCAAGAACCTGACACTGTTCTTTCAAAACGGCCAGCTCGTCAAGGTTAAATAACGTTATTTAAACTAGCCCGGATGTTTCATGAAGGGAATGGGTTTTATAACCACTCTTGCAAATAATAGATAAACTGCCCTTCAGAAGATTTAGAAGGCCCGATAACCACGGCAGCAAATTTTTTGTCACTACTTTGTGCGGCTTGTATGGCGGCATCTTTATCGGTCTGTATCTCAACACAACCCGCTGGAAAACGTTTATTACTCCTTTTGCTTTTTCTTTTTTTGTTATTCGTGCCCGCATTGGGTAAATAAACCACCGCATATTGCGCTTGCGACACCTGGGTTTGTGGATCAGTCGGCACCATTCCCTGCATTTACAGACTCGCTTCTTTTTGTTTTACCTTACTTTCATCGGCAGTGCTGCCACCTTTTTTCAAGCGCTTGCCTTCTGCAGCACGTTTTTTCCGCACTTCTTTGGGGTCGGCAATCAAGGGACGGTAGATTTCTATGCGATCATTATCTCGGACTTTTTGTTTCACTGTTGCCAACTTGCCAAATATACCCACATCCAATGTTTTCAAATCCAGTTCTGGATGCAAATCAAGCATGCCAGATTCAAGAATTGCTTCTTTAATATCAGCCCCCTGCGGCACTTGCACAGGAAGCAAGGTTTGTTCCTGCGGCAATGCGTAAACAACCTCAACATTGATGGGTTGCCGACCTTGTTTGTTATTGCTATCCATACCTTCTACCCATAGACTGCTTTTGCCTGCTTTACAAACGAATCAACCAGCGTATTCGCAATCTGGTTAAAAACCGGGCCTACTACCATGCTTAACAACTTACTGGAAAATTCATATTCCAGGTCAAGTGATACCTTGCAGGCATTTTCTTTTAATTCATCAAATCGCCAGAAACCGTGTAAATATTTGAAAGGGCCGTCGATAAGTTTAATTTCAATTAATTTATTTTTTTGCAAATAATTACGGGTAATAAATTTTTTATTTACACCACCTTTTGCAATGGTGACAGAACCTTCAACCACATCATTCTCTCGCGACAACTCTTCAGATGCACCGCACCAGGGCAAAAATTTATGGTAGTCATTGACATTATCAACCAGTTTATACATTTGTTCGGCACTAAAAGGAACCAGTGCGGTTTTATTTACATGGGCCATCAAACACACTTGTTTTTAATAAAGATATGCCTATTCTAACAGTGATTATGGTTATAATCTGCGTAATTCAATCATTTCAGGTGTTAAATCATGGCAAAGAAAAACAAAAAGAAAAAAGGGCATGGCGGAAAAGTCATAGCCACCAATAAAGTTGCCAGGCACAATTATTTTATCGAGGATACTTATGAAGCCGGATTAGTATTGGAAGGCTGGGAAGTCAAAAGCTTGCGGGAGGGTCGCGCCCAGCTAAAAGAAGCCTATGCATTCATAAAAAACGGTGAAGCCTGGATATCGGGCGCTCAAATCACCCCTTTACTTTCCGCATCAACACATGTGAACCCTAACCCTACGCGCATTCGAAAATTACTCTTGCATGATTATGAAATTGTAAAACTGATTGCCGCAGTAGATAGAAAAGGTTATTCCATTTTACCGTTATCGTTATACTGGAAACACAACCGTATCAAACTTGAAATTGGCATCGGAAAAGGTAAAAAACAACATGACAAACGTGCCGATGCCAAACAAAAAGACTGGAACAGGGATAAACAGCGGATTTTAAAAGGTCGCTAGCCTGAAGGGAATGGAATTTCTGGAAGAATTCAGCAAAACAGATTGTACAAATCTGTGATTTTTTAAATATGTCATTTTACTCACAATCCTAAGATATTAATAAATTGATTATTTAATAAATAATAACCGCCTTCTTGAAATATGCGGGTTAGTGCCAGAGGTTTTTACCAGACTCCTTTTCAACCTGTTCCATATAAAGCTGATGCACACTCAATTCATCACCTTTCGCATGGATAACAGCCAATTCTGGTTTTTCGGATAAACGCTGGAATGATGGTGTGATTGAATCCTCTGACTCACTCGCCTCACCGCCCAGCAACAAAGCCCTCTGTCCACCTGTCATCGCCAGGTAAACATCTGCAAGTATCTCAGAATCTAGTAATGCACCATGTAGTTGCCGGTGGTCATTTCTTATATCATAACGCTTACATAGCGCATCCAGGGAATTACGCTGCCCAGGGTGCATCTGCCTCGCCAGAACCAGACTATCACTGATATCACAATAGTGTTCCAGGTTCTTTAAATCGTTAGAAAGCAGTGATAATTCATAGTCAATAAAGCCGACATCAAAGGGGGCATTGTGAATAATCAGCTCCGCGCCAGAAACATAATCCAGAAAATCCTGCACAATATCTTCAAAACGTGGTTTATCCGATAAAAACTCTGTTGTAATACCGTGAACAGCCAGTGCCGCTTCATCACTTTCTCTATCGGGTTGAATATATTGATGATAATTATTGCCCGTTAGCTTGCGGTCTATCATCTCCACGCAGCCGATTTCAATAATACGATGGCCATCACGTGTTTCCAGGCCGGTTGTTTCAGTATCCAGAAATATTTGTCTAATACTTGCCATTTTTCTCACTCATTAGTTGCCTGATCCATTGCCTTATTCGCCAGCTCATCGGCACGTTCATTACCATCATGCCCACTATGCCCCTTGACCCAGTGCCATTCAATCTGGTGTTTTGCAGCAGCCTCATCAAGACGCTGCCATAAATCTTTATTTTTTACCGGCTTTTTTGCTGCTGTCTTCCAGCCTCTTTTTTTCCAACCATCCATCCATTCGGAAATACCTCGACGCACATACTGGGAGTCGGTTGTTAAGTTAATCTTGCAGGGACGTTTTAATGCTTCCAGGGCCTGGATTGCCGCCATCAATTCCATGCGGTTATTCGTCGTATCCTCCTCGGAGCCAAACAATTCCTTTTCTGAAGCGCCATAACGTAACAGAGCCCCCCAGCCACCAAGGCCTGGGTTTCCACGACAACCGCCATCTGTAAAAATGTCAACCGTTTTCATAAAATATCCGGGCTAATGAGTAAAATTCTGGCGACGTATTTTTCGTGCCGTATTATTTAAAGCAACCTTACCACCCGTTAACACTGCCGGTGCTTTCCAGACTTTTTTATGGGGACGCATGGCAATAACCTGTTTTTTTGCATGCAACATATACAAATCACCCAATACTGGCCATGCTTTTTGCGATAATGTTTCCACCCAGCCTAATCGTTCAAAAAGCACCTGGTTTTTAATATTCGGCCGAAAACCAAAGTGTTGAACATCCAACACCTCAAAGCCAAGCAGTGAAAACCAGTCTTTTACACGATAAGCGGCACGCATTTTATAGGGGTTTGATTTTCTGTAAGTTGCGGGCTTTAAAAAATGACTCGCCCTCAATAGTGAAAACGGGTTAAAACCAATCAGGATACAATGCCCCTCTGGAACGAGAACCCGATCAATTTCACGTAACACTTGATGCGGATCCTTAGAAAATTCCAGCACATGGCTTGCCACCACAAGATCAATATTATCGGTTTCGATGGGTAGCTGTTCATTACTGGAAATAATAAGATTACTTGATTCAATCTTTTTATTAGCAAAATCAGCTTGTCTACCTGTTACCGCAACCGGTTCTATGTCCTGAGAATTTATCAAAGAAAAACCAGCTGCAATCCTGGACTTTTCCAGCAAGTCATGGCGCCCACTCAACACGCCCATTTGCAATGCATAGTAACCAAAAATCCCCGACATGTTTTCCGCACAGAGATCATCAATGATTTGCAAAGAAGCCTTTCCTGGCAAGGTTTCATACCATCCTTCAGAATATTTTTTTAAATCCATCATGTCTCATCCAACCATTTATCACTTGTTTTCAACCGCTAATCGTACTATCATGCGCACCGCAACAACAGGATGATGTTGCATAGGCGCAACAACTCTCTATCTTGTGTTTCGCCACATAATACGACGCATAATCATTCGGTAATTTTACTTGTTCTATTACCAGTATATTAGTTTATAAGTTAGTTACCAAAAAAGTAATGACTGATTTTTGCGCCGTTCATATTGTAACGTATATTACGACAACAGTTCTATTTTGATGCGCGCCCAGCGTTCAATCTTAACGTCACTGTAGTCGTTTGCATTAAAAAAAGGGCTTTTCATGTCGAAGAATACTCGCTCATTAACTGCGGTTAACATGACCTTATCGGTTTTTTTAGTTTCATTTCTCGGCCTCACATCCGCTAGCGCTTCACCCTCTGATAACCAATCCATTTTAAATGCAGCCAGGCAACTCGGTTTAGCGCAACACGCCTCCACCCCGGACAAACAAGCACGTGCCATACAACGCAACACACAGCCCGTGAAACACCTTGCACAACCCATTAAGCGCCTTAGACCCTGGCAACTAAAACGCCAACAGGTACTACGTAGAGATGCTGCCATAAAACGAGCCAGATTAGCCAAGATTAAATATATTCGTGCGCAACAATTCAATTTACGCACACAACAAGCACAACAACAACGGAATATCAATCGTCGAGCCAATAGAGTGATAAGCAGACACAACCAGGGAAATGTCTGGGGCAGGGTTTACAATGGATTTCGCATCCAGAACAACAATTACCGCCCACTGGTAAAACATTACATCAACAAATTCTCACGTAACCCGATTAGAATAGAACGACTCTCATCACGTGCATCTGATTATCTCTTTATGGTTGTCAATGAATTAAACCGACGCCATATGCCAACGGAACTTGCACTACTGCCTTTTGTTGAGAGCGCTTATAGAAATACCGCATACTCCCACGCTGGAGCCGCAGGAATGTGGCAATTCATTCCATCTACCGGTCGTATTTATGGCCTAAAGCAAACAGGCAGCTATGATGCCCGTATGGACTCATTTGCAGCAACGCGTGCGGCACTGGATTATTTACAGAAATTAAACCGCCAATTTCGTGGCGACTGGCTGTTATCCCTGGCTGCTTATAATGCAGGCGAAAACAGGATACAACGCGCCATTATGGAAAATAGACGGCGCGGCAAACGAACTGACTACTGGAGCCTAAGGCTTCCACGGGAAACACAACACTATGTTCCTCGCCTGCTTGCCTTTAAAGAAATCCTGCGTAGACCCGGTGCTTATCGTGTACGCTTAAGGGCAGTTCCAAATGTTGCTGCATTAACGCAAATTCGCGTCAACAAAGCGGTTGATCTACGCAAAGCAGCGGCTCATGCAGGTCTGCCTGCAAATACACTCGCCTCATTAAACCCAAGTTATTTACACGGCATAACAACGCCACGCTTTTCTAACAGCATTATCGTACCCAGGCAACACGCTGGTCGCCTGAGCCATGTTATCCAGCGCCTTCCAGCTGCCACTGATGTACACTATAAACGCACATTTAAATATGCAAAATATAGTGGTAAACGCCGCTACAAACGTCGTGGCAAACGAATCCGCTATATAACCCATAAGGTTAGGTCAGGCGATAATCTTTATCGCATTGCTTTAAAGCACGGCACAACGGTTAAAAAAATCAAACGCTTGAATAAAATGCATAGCAATAAAATCTGGCCAGGAAAACGCCTGAGAATCTCCTCAAACTCAAAACACAGCAAACGCAGGCGATCATAGGACAGCATTTCAGCATAAAAAAGCCACCTAAAAAGGTGGCTTTTTTATGCTCTTTAGCTCTAACATTGGCCGGACTCGCTAATAAGACGTACCCCAAGGCGAGCAATAACCACCATGAAAACCACAATGAAACAAAAAATACGCAACCAGTTACTTCAAAAACGAAAATTACAGAATAAAAACCTGCAAAAACAGCGTTCAGAAACAATCGCCAGGCATCTGCTTGAATCAGAACATTTCAAATCAGCAAACAACATCGGGTTATATTTAGCTGTCAATTCTGAAGCTGACCCTGCCAGTCTACGGGCATCTTCTCATAAGCAGTTTTATTTACCCGTTCTCGCAAACGATGAAAAACAAGGCCTCTTGTTTGCGCCTAGCCAGGAAAACAGCGAATACAAATCCAACAAGTTTTCTATCCCGGAACCTGTTTGCCCGACACAAGAACAGCTAAAAGGAGAACAGCTTGATCTCGTTGTTGTGCCTTTAGTGGGTTTTGACCGCCATGGAAACCGGCTCGGCATGGGAGGCGGGTTTTATGACCGTTGCTTTTCTTTTAAAAACAAACAGCAATCCAGCAGCCCACCTGTATTAGTTGGATTTGCCTATGCTTTGCAAGAAACAAAAGATATCAAGCCAGAAGATTGGGATGTGAAACTTGATCTTATCGTTACTGAAAACGGCATCATTAACTGCCGCGCATGATTAACCGGAGGGGAGAGGACTCACCGGGCGGGAAGGTGGCTCACAGAGCATCCTGGCACTCCTCTTGAGTAGTTTCAGGTTAAATCTGTTGTCCCTGCGCAGGTGGAGGCCGACCTGGGCTGATGGGCTTAATCGGTTTTTTTCGTGTTGGCGGTGGAATCACTGGCCTTGATAGCTCTTGTTTCAACTCATCAGCCCCCTGTTCCAATGCTTTTCCAATATCATTGAGCGACTCTGACAAAGCCTTATCCAGTTCCTGAACACCTTTTTTCATCAAGCTATTTAGCTGGTCAAAGGCATTATCAACCGTATGTTTGGCAATGGATCCCAGCGTGTTTTTAACATCTACCCGCCAACCATATTTTGTTTTCACAAGCTCTGTCTGGCCTGGTATCTTAAGCCCACTTGTCCCTTGCCGGGCACTATAAAGCGTAACATCCACGCTTGCTTGCGAATCCCCGGACATAGCTTCGCCCAGTTCAAACCGCTCGGGATGAAACCGCCCTGTATTAAAATATTTCAGATAATCAACTGTATCCCAGGTGGAGAGGTTTTTCGCTTTTTCCATATCACGTTGCTGCACTGCCAACCAGAATTCGTTGCTAACACCTTTTGCTGTAGACGTTGACTGGCAAGCAGCCAAATATAATAAAGACAGAAGAAAGAGGCTGCCTATCAAACTTTGATGCAATAGCTCCAATAATGATTTTTTCATATCACGACTCCCTGTAAAAAACCCGCGTCAGCCGATAAGCCATGCAACCGGGTATTACGAATTGTATTCTCTAGTATGACATCATTATCAACAATTGTTTCAACACGGAGAAAATTGGGTGTATAGCCAATGTAGCGTTTCGATGATGAAGCATCTATCAACTGGGGACTTTCCCACAAAACATCAACCTGTTTATTCACCTGCTTTTGCATTAAACCAAGCTTCATTTTATCAGCCAGAACATGCAATTCCAGACTTCGCTGCCTTGCGATATTATCCGCGACTGGATTCGCCAGAGTAGCCGCTTTTGTACCTTCACGTGCCGAAAATGAAAAAATATGAATATGCCCAAAACCAAGTGCTTCTACGGTTTCAAGCGTCTGCTGCCATTCATTATCAGATTCACCGGGAAAACCAACAATAATATCGGTCGTCACATTAAAGTCTGCAATCTGTTTACGTGCCTGCTCAACCAGCTCAAAAAACTCCTGTGTCTTACAGCGCCTCGACAT
>CAZPEE010000081.1:0-9088 GCA_964585525.1 uncultured Cocleimonas sp. | reverse complement strand
GCGCTACAGGGTAAATTGCATAGCTGTGATGGCGCATGGCGTTGTTGTAACTGCTTGAAAGAGAGTAACTATTCCGCGCAGTTACGCCTAGCCCTTCACCACCACAGCCATACACTTTACCCTGTCCAACTGAGGATTCTAGGATAATGAACACTGGGAACCTGCTTTCTTTATCAGCAGCTGCTTTTTATCTTGTCAGCATCGTACTGATAATTATACGTTTGCGCTCGCAACTTGGTGACAACCAGAGAGCACCTAAGAAAAACAGCAAGCTCTATCAACTATTCTGGCCAATTGCACTGCTCTTGCACATCGTCGCGTTACATTATCCTTTAATGGCAGGAAAGGCGTTGCACCTCAATTTATTGACCGCAGGCTCATATGTCATGTGGTTAATCAGCCTGATCCTGTTCATCAGTACCTTGAAGCGCAAAGTCGAAGTCCTGGCCATTTTTATATTGCCTTTTACCATTTTAAGCCTGCTGGCGACCATGCTATTCAGCCCGGGCATCAATCCCATCGTTAACATGAAAAGCGGCCTTGGCATACACATACTGTTCTCTTTATTAGCCTACAGCTTACTCATGCTTGCCTCATTCCAGGCATTATTATTAGCCTATCAAAACAAGCAGTTACACACCCATCAACATTCCTCCTTGATGAATGCCCTGCCATCACTTGAGGATATGGAGCATCTATTGTTTCGACTGATTGGTGTTGGCGTCATCATGCTAAGCATCGGTTTGTTAAGTGGCTTCTACTATCTTGACAACCTGTTCGGAGCCCGCATCGCACACAAAACCATACTCTCTATCATCGCATGGGTAATTTTTTCCGTCTTGCTATTTGGACGCTGGAAATATGGCTGGAGAGGGCGCAAAGCCGTTCGCTGGACATTAGCGGGCTTCATTATATTAATGCTGGCCTTCTTTGGCACCAAGATTGTTCAGGAATATTTAATAGACACCGCCCCTGCAATGACGAGCCCCAACACCCGGCAATGATTAACGACATTCCCCTGGGGCTGCTTTTCTTTCTGTTACTCATCCTGTTTATGCTTTCGGCATTCTTCTCTGGAACAGAAACAGCATTGATGGCACTCAATCGCTACAAATTGAAACACCTTGCAAAAACCAACAAGGGTGCTGCCTACGCAATTCGCTTGCTGGAAAAGCCTGATCGTTTAATTGGCTTAATCCTGCTCGGCAATAATCTGGTCAACATCCTCATTACCCAGCTTGCCACCTTGATAGGCTTTCGCCTTGGCGGCAGTGCCGGCGTTGCCATCGCTACGGGCGCACTGACATTAATGTTACTGATTTTTGCTGAAGTGACACCAAAAACCATCGCGGCATTAAAAGCAGAAAAAATTGCCTTTCCCGCAGCTTATGTGTACACGCCGTTACTCAAAATTGCCTACCCGCTGGTATGGCTAATCAATATGGTTGCCAACAGCATTGTACGTTTGGTAGGCGTAGACCCCAATAAAAATGCCTTACACGCGCTTAACCATGAAGAATTAAAAGCCGTTGTGAACGAAGCTTCCGGGCTGATACCGGAAGACCACCAGGAAATGCTGATGCGCGTGCTGGATATGCAAACCATCACCGTGGAAGACATCATGATCCCGCGCACTGAAATCAGCGGCATTGACCTTGATGATGAATGGAGCGATATTGAAGAACAACTGCTACGCTGCAATTTCACCCGTTTGCTGGTTTACAAGGGAAGCATCAATAACATACAAGGCTTCATCCACCTGAGAAAACTTTTGCCCCTGTTCCAGGATAACAAGATTGAGCGCCACCACCTGGAAAAAGCCTTGGTTCCTGCCTACTTTACCCCGGAAGGCGTGCCGTTGACCCAGCAACTGATTAACTTTCAGAAATCAAAACGCCGCCTGGCGCTAGTCGTTGATGAATATGGTGAAATACAAGGGCTTGTCACATTGCAGGACATCCTCGAAGAAATCGTTGGCGAATTTACCAGCTCACCTTCCAAACAGGAAAGCAATGCGATTATCAAAGAAGACGGCACCATCTGGGTAGATGGTTCCATGCACATCCGCGAGTTAAACCGTAAGCTCAAACTGGATTTGCCTGTAGATGGACCAAAAACAATCAATGGCTTACTACTGGAGCATTTACAATCCATACCCACACCCGGCATCACCAGCCTGATCAACAATTACCCGATGGAAGTGCGTAAAACCCGTAACAACGCTATAAAAACACTGATCATTTACCCAAAAATAAACCAGGATAAAAATGGCAAAAACTAAAACCCAATTCAGTTGCACAGCCTGTGGCGCTATCCATAATAAATGGAGTGGACAATGTGGCGAATGTGGGACATGGAACACACTGGAAGAATCCATTGTTCAAGCCAAATCCACCAAGGCCGTTGATACTTCCAGCCGCTTTCATAGTTATTCAGGCGATGCCAGCCAGATCAAATCGATCAACGAGATCAACCTGAAGCAAGTGCCAAGAACACCCACAGGCCTATCCGAACTGGACCGTGTATTAGGTGGCGGTTTAGTCAAAGGCTCAGTAACCTTAATTGGCGGCGACCCCGGTATTGGCAAATCAACCATCCTCATCCAGACCCTTTCCAGCCTGGATCACTTACGCACCCTGTATGTGACTGGCGAGGAATCTCTGCAACAAGTTTCGATGCGCGCCAAACGGCTGGAACTTAAAACAGAATCTCTACGCCTGCTCACAGAAACCTGTGTTGAACGCATTATCGAACATGCCTGCATTGAAAAACCTGAAGTCATGGTGATTGATTCCATCCAAACCATCCACACCGAAGAGCTTAATTCAGCCCCCGGCGCTGTTGCACAAGTCCGCGAAGCCACTGCAAGACTGACTCGTTTTGCCAAACAGACCAACACCTCACTATTCATCGCTGGACACGTCACCAAAGAAGGCACACTCGCAGGCCCACGGGTACTGGAACACATGGTTGATACGGTACTCTATTTTGAAGGTGATCCGGGCGGGCGTTATCGCATTTTACGTGCCGTTAAAAACCGTTTTGGTGCAGTCAACGAGCTCGGTGTATTTGCCATGACCGACAAAGGCTTGATCGGCGTAAGCAACCCGTCTGCAATCTTTCTATCACGCCATGAAGAACCCGTTCCCGGCAGTATCATCATGGTCACACGTGAAGGCACACGCCCCTTACTGGTTGAAGTACAAGCACTGGTTGATGAAAGCCACGGCCAACAAGCCCGCCGCGTTGTATTAGGCCTGGAACAAAACCGTATTGCCATGTTGCTTGCCGTGCTTCACCGCCACGGCGGTATTTCCATGTTTGACCAGGATGTTTTTGCCAATGTGGTGGGCGGCATGAAAATCACTGAAACTGCCGCTGATTTAGCGCTTATCATTGCCGCACTATCCAGCTTCAGGAATAAACCTGTGGCATCTGACCTCGTGGTATTCGGGGAAGTCGGCCTGGCGGGTGAAATCCGTCCCGTACCCAATGGTGAAGAGCGCCTCAAAGAAGCCTTCAAGCAAGGCTTTAAACGCGCCATTATCCCCAAAGGCAATATGCCCCGTAAGAAAATTAATGGCATGGAGATAATGAGTGCGCATCGACTGGAAGATGCATTGCAATACCTCTAACCCCCCGAGGATCACAGCTCAAGGATATACCCAATCGTCATTCATTGAGCTAAAACGACCACTTTGCCTCAAAAAACATGCTATAATGCGCCGCAATTATAAAAATTAGTATAGCTACTCATTAGACACAACTATCTTATTGGGAAAATCATGAAAAAAATCGCCATCATCCTTGCCTTGTTATCCTTAAGCGCCTGCAAAGTTGAAGAAATCGCCAACCGCCTGACGGGTGCAGCGGTTAATTACGCCAATCCACTTTCCGAACAAACATCAAAAGCCTCAGACCCGGATAGACCCCGGCCAGCCAATCCGGCAGCCTGTCCAAATTGGCAAAAAGACGACGTCATTACCTTTGAACAGAGTACAACGTTACCTAGAGGCTGCAAATATGACCGGGTGAGCATCATTGTAAAAGGCTCAAATATGACTTTTGACTGTAACCAGCTCATATTAAATGGCATTGACCGTGAATTCAGGCAAGCAGTAGACAAACCCTACTCCAAAGAAAATGCACCCATGGATGTTGGTATTTTAATTCAATCATCACAAGGTAATGTGACCGTCAAAAATTGTACTGTCAAAAACTTTGTCCGTGGCATCAGGATTGGTACGCGTGGCTTGACCACAGAAAGAATCAATAACTTAAAGAACAATATCAATGTTGCACAAACAGAAAGGGAACTGCTGGCGCTTTCACCCAAAAACATCAGGGTAGAAAACAGCAATATACTCTACAGCCATAAAGATGGCGTGTTTGTTGGCCGCTACATTACTGATTTTGTGCTGGATAATTCTACGATTAAGTACACAGGTGCGGTGGGTTTATACCTTGATTCTGGTTCACAACATAATACTATCCAGAATTCTACCATTGCACAAAATGGCCATTCAGACTATAACGCGAGCAAACGGGTTAGAGTTAAAAAATTGGCAAACGATTCACGCGAAGGCATAGCAATTGATTCTTCTGCGAAAAATATCATCAAAAACAACGTCTTTTCAAAAAATTCTGGCGGTGCCATTTTTATCTACAAAAACTGTAACGAGCATGCGCAGCGCGCCTACCAAATTCCCCGCTACCAGTCAGCCGATGAAAACCTGATCATAAACAATCAATTTAACGATGAAGGCATTGGCATCTGGATAGCATCCAGGCAAAGCAAGAATTTACACCCACTGGAATGCGGCTCCCCCATTGTTGATACGGGCACCATCCGTTACGGCCCGGTAAAAGAGCCTGCCGAATATTACGAAGATTTTGCGAAATATAACCGGGTTGAAAAGAATACCTTTAATAATGTCCACAAAGCCGTGATCATCGAAGATGATGAGAATAGTGTTTTAAATAATACCTTTAAGGGAGAAGCCAATTTTGATGTCAGGGTCGGCACAAAATTCCGCACCCTGAAATTAGCCCACCCAGTTACCAATACCCGTATTGAAAATAACCGCTTCAATACAAGAACGGATTCGCATATCACCATCATACACAGCCCTGTTGGCACAGTAATCAGAAATAACACACCCGCAAGTGTTAATAACTGAATAAAAATACAACGCTGTGAGAAATTATCATAGCGGTTATACTGCATGTATTTCCGCTATGAACCCGCATCCATGATTTCCATAAAAAAAGTCCTTCAGGAAAACAACCAGACATTACAGCAAGACTTCGTTAACGGCGCGGATATTGGATCTTTGCTAAAAAAACGTAGCCAAACCATTGATAAAATCCTGATTGACCTTTGGCAGGAGCACACATCAACCAATACGGCATTAATTGCCGTCGGCGGCTACGGGCGCGAAGAAATGCACCCGGCTTCCGATATTGATTTGCTCTTATTGCTTAACGATGAACCCGACGAAGCAGAGCAAGAACAGCTTAGCGAGTTTGTTACAACCCTGTGGGATTTGGGCCTGGAGATTGGACATAGTGTCCGAACGCTTGATGAGTGCATCAACGAAGCACGCAATGACCTCACCGTCATAACCAACCTGATGGAGTCCCGTTTTTTATGCGGAGACAACACATTATTCGCGCAGCTACACGACCAGATAGCCCCCCAGGATAATTTCTGGCCCAGCCGCTTGTTTTTCAAAGCCAAAATGGAAGAGCAGGCAAAACGCTATAAACGCTATGGCGATACAGCGTATCGTGTTGAACCCAACCTCAAAGATGGCCCGGGTGGATTGCGTGATTTGCAAACCATCGGCTGGATTGCCTTACGGGAGTTTGGCATTCATTCCATAAAAGAATTATCCCACTACAATTTACTCAACAAAGAGGAATATCAGGCGCTGATTGAAGCCAGGGACTTCCTCTGGAAAGTACGTTTTAGCCTGCACCAGATTGCCGGACGTAAAGAAGACCGTTTATTATTTGATTACCAGCACCAACTTGCTAAAACCTTTTGCGATACCAGCGAAAATAATGATGATGAAGAATCACACAAACACTGCATAGAAACGTTCATGCAGCAATACTATCGCACCATTACTGAGCTGGAACGCTTAAATGAAATGCTGCTTGGCCTGTTACGCCAACGTATCCTGCATACTGAAAACACACCACTAACAGTCATCAATCAATATTACCATAACGCAGATGGTTATCTTGGGCTTAGCCAAAAACAGCTATTCAAAAAACATCCACACACCATGCTGGAAGTGTTCCACATTATGCAAATCATCCCCGGCCTAAAGGGATTAACCCCGGAAACGCTTCGCGAGTTAAAACAAAACCTGCACCGCATTGATGAAACTTTCCGCAACAATGCACACCACAAACAGATTTTCATGAACATCATGTCCGAACCGCAAGGCATTACCTTTGCGCTGCGGCGCATGAACCGTTACGGTGTTTTAGCCGCCTACATCCCTGCCTTTGGCAATATTGTAGGGCGCATGCAGTACGACCTGTTCCATGCATACACGGTAGACGACCACACCCTCAACGTGATTCGCAACATCCGCCGCCTAAGTACCCCAAAGGGCGCGCAAGAACTACCCTTTTGCAGTAAAATTTTCAAGACCTTACAAATCCCGACCATTCTCTATCTGGCAGGGCTATTCCACGATATTGCCAAAGGGCGTGGTGGTAGCCACTCCGAAAAAGGGGCGGTGGACGCACTGGAATTTTGCCTGTCACACGATATGAATCAACACGATGCCGAGACCGTAAGCTGGCTGGTTAAAAATCATCTTGAAATGAGTAGCATTGCGCAGCGTAAGGACATTAATGACCCAGAGGTAATACAGGGCTTTGCTGACCTGGTTGCGGTTCAATCCCGGCTGGATTATCTGTATCTGCTAACCATTTGCGACATCAAAGGTACAAATCCAACGCTGCTCAATAGCTGGAAACATTCACTACTAAAAGGGCTTTATCGCGCAACTAAAATGCAACTTAAAAGCCAGCACTCTGCCAATAAAAATAGCCTTATATTAATCGAACAAAAGAAAAAGGCCGTAGAAAAGAAACTACTCACATCACAGACAGCAACACAACAGCAAATTGATACATTCTGGCAGCGTGTTGATACGCGCTACATTTTACAACACACCGTCGAATCACTTATCTGGCAAATCACGGAAGTCATCCATCATGATAATACACAGCCTTTAATACGCATTAGGAGCGATGAAAACAATAAAAGCACACTGCTTTTTATTTATACGAAAGATCAGAAAAACCTGTTCATTAAAATCACCTCCGCACTGGAGCAACAACACCTCAATGTTGTTGCTGCACATATCAGCTCATCACATGATGGTTATGTTCTTGATACATTGAATTTACTGGATGCCAATAACGACATGCTGAGCCTGCAAAGCGACCAGGATCAGTTAATCGCAAACCTGCAAAAAAACCTGACATCCGAAGAACTTAGCATTAACTTTCAGCACCACCGCACTCCCCGTCAACTGAAACACTTCAAAACACCTACACGGGTCGATTTCGAGCAGGATAAAAAACACCACCAAACCATTATCACGATTTACACAGCAGACAAACCCGGCCTGTTGACATTGATCAGCAAGGCCTTTGTCGAGCAAGGCCTAACCATCCACGATGCCAGAATTTCAACACTGGGAGAAACCGCAGAAGATATTTTTCACGTCACCTTACATAAAGAAGGTCACGAAAATAAAGAAGGCCACGAACATAAAGAACACATGATTACAAAAGCGGATGAACAGGAAAAAGTACGCAATGCCATAATCGAAAAACTGCAAGGGAATTAACCTGGAAAAACCAACATCCAATGATCACCAGAAAAAGCAATTAAGCCCAAAAAGTAATCTTCATTGGAAATTTGCCGACCGCAGCCCAGCCGACCTAGCGTCCTGCTGGGCTTGTACAATAAACGCGGTTCAGTTTATGGCTTCATGCTGCGCTCGAATCATGGTCTAACCTTATTCGTTAGGTTTTTTTATATTATTCAGTACTTGTGTAAAGGAATCATGTTCTATAGCTTGGGTGAAATTAGGTGGTAACCTTTTCCAAATATTCCACCACGGTACTCTAACCCCTGGGTGAGATATACGTAAGAATTGAGGCTTACTTTTGACACCCGAGCGAGAAACAGCCGTAATTTTAAGCATAATATCAAAAGGCTGCTGTGAATTTGAATTTTTATCTCCCCACTGTAGTTCATAAATACTGTTGTCTTTCATTAAACTAGTTACAGGCTTTATATAATAATTGAAATTCGCGTTTCTTAATTTTCCTTTTACAATTTCGAAAATATATCCTTGTTTTATTTTTGCAGAGGTTTGAAGCTTTAATTGTATTGACCCCATATTATACATCCAAGCACAATCTGTAAGACCTCTTGCCCTTGTACCACGTGTGATTCTCTTAATTTTAAACTTAGGGGTAATTGGCTGAATTGGTGAAATTCCTTTTTTTACCTCAAAAACAGTAATTGGTAAAACAGGTTCACACGCAAAAGAGTTCGAAACTATTGCAAGTAATAGAAATAAAATTAATTTTCTAATCATAACTATTCTATTATTAACCAAACAAGGTTGTAGAAAAACTCATTTTTTAACTCAATTCCTTGTTTTAGCCTGGCTTTTCAAAGACTTCAAAAAATAATAAACCATAAAACAATGGGTTACAAATTGAGTATAAATGAAAAATACACTCAAAAGTGGTATCTGGGTTTTTTTACAGCCAGATCAGCTCGTGAAATTGATCCACTGGGATACTAGCACTAAGCTCTTGTTAAACAACTAAAATATAAGCTGATGTATCCGAAGAAGCCAGACTTAAATGGGTCATTGGCACGATTTGTCATGCTTTTTTTATATAAGTGCTTCAATGCCTTTTCTATCCACAACATCGAGAAGCTTACGAGATGCTCCTGTTGGTTTTTTACTTCCTCCCTCCCATTTTTGCACAGTGGATGGGCTAATGTTGAAAACACTAGCTAAGGCAGATTGACTTA
>CAZPEE010000080.1:7670-9139 GCA_964585525.1 uncultured Cocleimonas sp. | reverse complement strand
GAAACCGTATTCATCCCCGAAGATGGGCGCGGCACGCTGTGTGTTTCGTCGCAAGTGGGTTGCGCGCTGGATTGCACCTTTTGTTCCACCGCACGCCAGGGCTTTAACCGTAACCTAAGCGTAGCCGAAATTATCGGCCAGCTCTGGGTTGCCAAAAAAGCGCTTCAGCCTGACCCTTCCAGCGACCGTGTTATCAGCAATGTCGTCATGATGGGCATGGGTGAACCGCTACTCAATTTTGATAATGTGGTCGATGCCATGACCTTAATGCTGGATGACAATGCCTATGGTTTAAGCAAACGCCGTGTAACCTTGAGTACTTCCGGCGTAGTACCGGCACTTGACCGCCTGCGCGAACAGGTTGAAGTCAGCCTGGCGATTTCATTACATGCGCCTAATGACAAACTACGCGACCAATTAGTACCGGTTAACCGCAAGTATCCAATCAAAACACTACTGGAATCCTGCCTGCGCTACATGGATGGCAAAGCCGCCCGTGAAAAAATCACCATGGAATATGTGATGCTGGACAAAGTGAACGATTCGGATCAAAACGCGCACGAATTAGTGAAATTATTAAAAGATATACCTGTTAAGGTCAATTTGATACCATTTAACCCGTTCCCTGAAACACGCTATGCACGATCATCCAATAACAGGATTCACCGTTTCAGGGATATTCTTGAAGCAGCCGGGTTAATTGTAATGACCCGCAAAACACGCGGCGAAGATATTGATGCCGCCTGTGGGCAATTGGCAGGGGAAGTCAACGATAAAAGCCGCCGCGAAATCCATTTTGCACGGATAGAATCGTAAGCCGGAATACCCAGAACACACTGGACAATAGACATGATAAATTAATTAACTAAATAGATGATTTAACGACTATAATGATCAAATAATAAACAAATTGAATAAAAAAGGGGCTATTCAATGAAAACTACCATCAAAGCGTTTGGACTATCATCCATCCTGGGGCTCAGCCTGTTTTGCAGCGCCTGTAGCACCCAGATTGCACAGGCTAATAAAGAGACCAAAGCGGCTGAGTACAATGCTGAACTGGGTGTAAAATATCTGCAAAATAACCGCCTGCAACTCGCCAATCAAAAGTTAGAGAAGGCGCTGGAACAAAATCCGGATTCAGCGAATGCACATCATTATTACGCCATCTTGCAACAACGGCTCAAGCAAAACAGTAAAGCTGAGCACCACTTTAAACGGGCATTGGAACTCGACAAGAAAAACCCTGAGATAAGAAACAACTATGGTTCGTTTTTATGCAGCATTAATCGTCATCAGGCAGCCGTTCAACAATTTTTAATCGCGGTAAAAGACCCGCTTTACAGTACACCCGAATACGCCTATACCAATGCAGGCATCTGTAGCTACAAGGCCAACAAACCCGCCGAAGCCGAAAAATACTTCAGGCTGGCATTAAAAAAACGTCATAATTTTAGTTCTGCATTACT
>CAZPEE010000080.1:0-7570 GCA_964585525.1 uncultured Cocleimonas sp. | reverse complement strand
ATACAGATACCCCGCTAAACCTTGAAGGAAATCTTGGGGCATTGCTCAGGGAATACCGTGAATCTGCGGGATACTCGGTTACCCAGACTGCGGATGCATTATGCCTGCCTGAAGCTACCATCAACAAACTGGAAAGCGAAGCATTCGAAACACTTGCTGAACCTCCTTATATACGGGGCTATTTACGCGGTTACGCTAAAATCGCAGATAGATCGCCTGACGAGCTGGTGCAACTCTATGAAACTTTACGTGGCGCAGAACCTGGTGAACTGGAACACCGTTTCAAACCAGCTGCAGCATCCCTAAAGCGCAAATCATCCCTATTTCCCATGCTCGCAAGGCTTGCAGTCTTTGGCTTGATTATCGCTGTTTTAGCTTTCATAACGATGATCCCAGGGGTTCAGACATGGTTTAGTGACACCTGGAACAGTTTTACACAACAGGCGAATAACAAGGTAAACCAGAATAATAACCCGGATCTTATCGGCAACATGCCTGCCCCGCTTCCCATGGATGAAAACCAGGGGACAGTCACGGACGGCGCTAAACAACAAACCGCTACGGGCGTAAAACTTGCCAATATCGATCAGCTTCAGACAAACAAGCAGGGCAAATCGTCTGCCAATACTGAAAAAAATGACAAGGATGATAATAAGGGCGCAACTGAAACAACTACTGCGGCAACAACAGTGGGAACACCCAGTGACGACACCATTAAGCAGTTAGATAATGCATTATCCAAACAAACTGATGCAGCAGCCACTGAAAACACGTCCAATGGAAAAACCGCAAAAATAAAATTAGTGTTTAAAAAAGAAGTCTGGTTGCGTATCAAAGATAAAAACAAAAAAACCGTCTACGAAGGGCAAACAGCCGCTGGCAAGGAGAAAATGCTGGAACTTGAAAAACCACTGACTTTTCGTATTGGAAATGCCCAGGGTATCAGCATTTTTGTTGACGGAAAACCAAAAGATATTTCCTCTTTTATCAAGGGTAGCGTTGCCAATTTCACCATTGAGTAGCACAATAGGCATCCTTCAAACTCCATCTGAGATAAGCTGAACAATCCATGGCAAAAAATATTCAATCCGTGCGTGGCATGCGTGACATCCTGCCAATACAAAGCGCAAGCTGGCAATTTATCGAAAACACGGCGCGCAAGCTTTTCAATAGCTATGGCTACCAGGAACTACGCACCCCAATCGTCGAACCGACCGGGCTTTTCAAACGCGCCATTGGTGATGCCACCGATATTGTCGAAAAAGAAATGTACACCTTTGATGACCGTAACGGCGACAGCCTGACACTCAGGCCAGAAGGTACGGCAGGCTGTGTACGCGCCGCATTACAACACGGTTTATTACATAACCAGCAGCAACGCATCTGGTACACCGGGCCGATGTTTCGCCACGAGCGCCCCCAAAAAGGCAGGTATCGCCAATTCTACCAGGCGGGCATAGAAACCTACGGCATCAGCGGGCCTGATATTGATGCAGAAGTCATCGCCATCGCGGCCCGCCTGTGGAAACAACTAGGCTTAAAAAACGTGCGGCTGGAAATAAACTCGCTGGGCAGCGATGCCGCACGCGAAAAATACCGGAAAATACTGATCGACTATTTTGAACAACACCAGAACCAACTGGATGAGGATTCAAAGCGCCGCCTGCATAAAAACCCGCTACGCATCCTCGACACCAAAAACCCGGCCATGAAGGAGCTAGTTAGCAGCGCACCCGACCTGCTGGATTACCTGGATGATGAATCCAGAACACATTTTGATGGCTTGAAAACGCGCCTTGACAGCATGGACATAACGTACCAGGTCAACTCCAGGCTGGTGCGCGGCATTGATTATTACAACCGCACTGTGTTTGAATGGATCACCGACGACCTGGGCGCGCAAGGCACTATCTGTGCAGGCGGGCGCTACGACGGCCTGGTCAAACAATTAGGCGGCAGGGATACCACCGCCTGTGGTTTTGGTATCGGGCTTGACCGCTTGCAACTGCTAATCGAATCACTTCAGATTTCAATCCCCGGCCAGCACCCGCATATCTATTTTGTGACGTTGGGTGAACAGGCAGGAGTTACCGCGTTAACAATAACCGAGCGCATCCGGGACGATCAACCCGCCTTGCGATTACTGGTCAATGGTGGCGCGGGCAGTTTTAAATCACAGCTAAAACGTGCCGATAAATCCGGCGCTGACTACGCATTGATACTGGGCGATTCTGAAATAGACAGCAGTGAAATTATTATCAAACCCTTGAGAAAAAACCTTTCAATCACTGATCAAACCACTATTAAACAGACAGAGCTACACGATTTTGTGGCAAAACATATTCTGGTGTAGTTTTTGGCAATTCTTTGCTATTGTCGCGAGCAACCCTTTATTACTGATTAACGATTACTGATTAACGGACCAAAACATGGCAGATTTTGATTTAAAAACCGATGAAGAAAAAGCAGAAGAACTCAAACAGTGGTGGAAAGACAATGGCACCTCAGTCATTGTTGGCATAGCACTCGCCATCGGCGGCATGTTCGGCTGGCAACAATGGCAGGCTCATAAAAAAACCCAGGCAGAAGGCGGCTCCCGTTTGTTTGCAAAACTATCTGACGACAAGGCTGATAGTACAAAAATACTGAAACAAATCCAGACCGAATACGGCAGCACACCCTACAGTACGCTAGCGGCACTCATGGCAGCCAAGCAAAACTGCACCGCAGAAAAACCAGATACCGAAGCTTGTATCAGCGAATTACGCCAGGCAACTAAAAGTGACCAGCCGGAAATTGCCGATATCGCCAAGCTACGCCTCGCCCGCATGCTGCTATCAAACAAACAACTTGATGAGGCCGAAACACTTATCAACAGCAAACTACCAGCTGCCTATGCTGCTTTGGTGGATGAAATCAAAGGCGATATTTATGTTGCAAAAAACCAACCTGGCAAGGCGCGTGAAGCCTATGACCGCGCCATCCTGAGCGCCTCCGGTCAAAGCGTTGAATTCCTTAAAATGAAACGTGATGACCTTGGCACACCCACAAAACAGACAAACAACGCTATTTCTGATAAAAAATCAGGCGTTAACCCGGATATTTCATGAAGGCGGTTGGCATCTGGCGATAATTCTATAACATCAAAGGATTGAGAAAAGAAATGACGTTTTTTCTATATTACAGTTTATACCTGAATGGTTTTCTGAAAAAATCAGCGTCACAGCTTGCACAAAATCATTCAAGTCATAGCCCTGCTATGACTTTCACGATATTTGTACAATCTGTTTTGCTGAATTTTTCCAGAAACTCCATTCCCTTCATGAAACATCCGGGATAACACCAATGCGTACACACTTTGTTTTTCCACAACTTTTGGTGCTACTTGTTAGTGCCAGCCTGGCAGCCTGTAGCGGCCAATCATTTCCTGGTAGCCAGCTACTGGAAAACCTGGGCAGCAAAACATCACGCCCTGCACCACTTAAGCCGCTAAAGGCTGTAAATAACACAATCAATACTAAAAAAGTCTGGCAAATAAAAACAGCCAATGCAAATCGCTCAAGTAAAATCCACCCCTTCATTAATACACACAATGTGATTGTTGCGGGTAGCGGCCAGGTAAGCGCCTGGAATAAAAACTCGGGGAAACTGGCGTGGAAAACAAGCATAGGCGAACTTATCAGCGCAGGTGTAAATGGTAATGACGACCAGGTTTTTATCGGCACATCCAAAGGTAATGCAATCGCCCTGGATGCCAATACAGGAAAAATACTCTGGATAGAACGCCTTGAGAGTGAATTATTAGCTGTTTCTGGCGCGATGAATAACCGTGTGGTTTTTCGCACGATTGATGGCAAACTGCATGGACTGACCAGCAATACCGGCGAGATTATCTGGCAACAAAGCCAGCGCACACCTGCTTTAACACTGCATGGTGCCAGCGTTCCTGTCATAATTGGTAACTATGTTATTGCCGGTTTTGATAACGGCAAGATTGCAACCTACGCCCTGGCAACAGGAAAAAAAGCCTGGGAAGTCACCATTGCGGAACCCAGTGGCCAAAACGAGCTTGAGCGCATGGTCGATATTGATGGCAAACTCAAAGTCATGGGAACTGCGCTTTTTGCCAGCGCACTCAATGGTAGCATCTCCGGCATTGACCTCATTAAAGGTAAAACAGCCTGGGCAAGGCGCTTCTCCTCTGCAACCGGGGTCGATGCCGATCCACAGGGCCTATACAGTAGCGACAGCAAAGGTAATATCTGGAAATTCCAGCCACAGACCGGCCAGCCCGTCTGGAAAATGGACGACTTGTTACGACGCCAGCCCAGCACACCCATCCTGGTCAAACCCGGTTTGCTTATCGTTGCTGACAAACAGGGGAATTTGCATTGGATTAACGCCATTACCGGAAAATTTGTGGCACGGAACCAGGGTGATCCTGCAGGTTATCTGGTTGCACCTGTTGTGGATACAAATAATACCGTTTACGCATTTGGTAAAAATGGCGTGTTGACCAAGCTGATGTATTAAGTCTTCAAATCCTTGCGGTTCATCCTGAACCAATCCAGCAAACCCCTGGTTGAGCTATCGTGCTGATGGATATCCCTGCCCGTTTCGATTTCTTCAAGTATATTCCGGGTTAAATTCTTACCCAGCTCTACACCCCACTGGTCATACGAGTTAAGGTTCCAGACAATGCCCTGCACGAAAATTTTATGTTCGTACATGGCGATTAAACGACCCAGGGCTCGCGGAGTCAACTTTTTAATCACAATGGAATTACTTGGCTGGTTACCTTCAAAAATCATATGTGGTAATTGCTCTTCGATCTTGTCAAGTTCGATACCGGCTTCCAGTAATTGCTCACGGGTCTCTTCCAGGCTGCGGCCACGCATCAAGGCTTCGGTCTGTGCAAGGAAATTGGATGCCAGTATATTACAGTGGTCGCGTATGCAGACATGAGACTGTACAGACGCTATGAAATCGGTTGGAATTAAACGCGTACCTTGATGAAGCAACTGATAAAACGCATGTTGGCCATTGATACCTTCTGCGCCCCAAATCACCTTACCGGTTGAATAGGTCGCCTGGCGGCCTTCCCTGTCAACCGACTTGCCATTACTTTCCATATCAGCCTGCTCCAGATAGGCTGGCAACATCCGCAAGTTATGGTCATAAGGCAGTATTGCACTGGACTCGGCACCAAAGAAATTGCCGTACCAGATACCCAGCATGGCAAGAATCACCGGGATATTTTTTTCCAAAGGCTCACGACGAAAATGTTCGTCCATCTCATGCGCACCTTCCAGCATTTTGATGAAATTATCCATGCCAATGTACAAAATGCTGGACAAGCCGACCGCAGACCAGAGCGAATAGCGGCCACCGACCCAATCCCAGAAACGGAACATATTTTGCGGATCAATACCAAAACCTGTCACGGCCTCTTCGTTGGTCGAAACAGCAACAAAGTGTTTAGCAATCGCATCACTGGTGGCACTTTCAGCACCTTCCAGAAACCATTGTTTGGCAGTCAACGCATTGGTCATGGTTTCCTGTGTCGTAAAGGTTTTCGATGCAACAACAAAGAGCGTGGTTTCCGGTGTTAAATACTGGAGCATTTGCTGAATATGGATACCATCCACATTCGACACAAAATGCACCCGCAAATCCTTTTTTGCATAAGGCGATAAGGCACGGCACACCATATTAGGGCCAAGGTCCGAGCCACCTATGCCAATATTAACCACATCGGTAATTGGCTTGCCAGAATAACCCAGCCACTCACCACCACGTACTTTTTCGGAAAACAGGCGCATTTTTTCAAGCTCGGCATGAATATCCGGCATTACATTTTTGCCATCGACAAAGATGGGACGGTTAGAACGATTCCTCAGCGCCGTGTGTAAAACAGCACGTCCTTCCGTAGTATTGATTTTTTCACCGGCAAACATTTTGTCGCGCCAGTCTTCCACCTTTGCCTGGCGCGCCAGGTCAAATAATAGATTTAAGGTTTCATCGGTAATCCGGTTCTTGGAATAATCCAGTAGCATATCCTTGAATTTAATCGAATATTTGGCAAACCTGCCAGGATCTTCATCGAATAAATCCAGCATATGCATTTTCCTGACCTGCTTGTGGTGATCAAGCAAGGCAAGCCAGGCTGGTGTATTAATCAAGGGTGATTTTGCGTTAAGGATAACTCTTACTGGTCGCATTGATTTCACTTTTTTATTGATTCTTGTTCTATACTGATTTGCCAATTAGACAGATTTCTGGCTAAGCAGCCCCAAAACTTGTACCTGACCGTGCGTATTATACGCTAAATTTTATTCATTTTCTTTAATAAATGACTATAAGCGACTGTTTTAACAACCAATGGTATTACTTACGACATTCCCAAACCAGTAATTCCTGCCCAGGCTTTAACCTTGCCCTGGACCTAAGTCCATTCATTTGCATGATTTTATATTTATTAACGCCTGTTCTTTGCATAACCCGTAACAAAGTGTCTCCATTCCTTGTGGTATAAATACGTTGCCATATACCATTTCCACCTTCAACCCGTGTTGATTTCCGCAAGCGGGTGCCCGTGCGATTAGCACATTGTCCATGCTCTATATTTCGTGCGCGCCCTTTATAGGGACTAAAGCGGGATTTGGGCAATGCACGAGGGACAAAAATGGTTTTCGCCAGGCCAGGTGATAATTTCGTCACGGATGCTTTGGTTAAAATACCATTTCCCTGGCTATATAGCTTATAAAGAGCCGCAACTTTAGCCACATATTGCCTGGTTTCCCTGTAAGGCGGGATGCCTTTATATTTATCAACGGCTCCTTCGCCAGCATTGTAGGCAGCAATCGCATGAAGGATATCTTCTTCAAAATATTCGAGTAAAAATTTAAGGTAGTTTGTTCCTGCTTTAATGTTCAAATCCGTATTGAAACTATCCGTTACGCCAAAACGTTTCGCCGTAGGTGGCATCAATTGCATCAGGCCCTGTGCGCCTTTAGGGGAAACCGCCCTGGCGTTAAAACAGCTCTCTGCGGTAATAATAGCCTTTATCAAGGCATGTGAAACGCCATATTTTTGGCTGTATTTTGTAATTGAGGCTTGATACTTTTTAGCTTTTTTTGCCAAAGCCTGGTAATCCCGACCAAGGCAATAGGTCTTTTTATTTTCAATGCTAACTTTTGAATGCTTTAAGGAGCGAATAACTTTAGCATTGCCAGCCACAGCAGTTTTCACTTTCCGTGAAGCCGAAGGCTTGTTTACTTGTTGTTTATTATTGAATGCTGGTGACTTACTCAACATTTGCATTGCCAGCAACATATGTTGCTCTTCCAGGTGTGAACCCGTAACAACCTGGCTTGTCGCATTATTAGCAGCCGGTTCTTGAGCATACACAATCGTTCCGGCGCACAAAAAAGACAAGAGAAAAAACCTTAATAACATTAAAATACCTATAATTATCTGATACTTGAAAAACAAACCAGAAATAACACTTAAAGCAAGCAAGTAGTTTATTATAACATAAGAATTTATCAACACTGATTTTGTAACCGAA